>NZ_KV821087.1:0-49211 GCF_001815595.1 Staphylococcus sp. HMSC070D05
TTAAGTTCCCATTTTAAGGGTTCAGTGCCTAAAAAGACCACTTTTTTATTATTTCAATAGAAGAAGTGGTCTTTTTCATTTGTCGAAGGATTTAATGTCCCAGTCTTTTATTTTCATACATAATCATTTCTATTAATTATTGTATATTCATACTTGAGGATGTAAACGTTTGATCTTTAGTGAACCATATTAAAATCATACCAATAAAAATAGATAAGGCAGAAACATAAAAAACGTTTTCTAATCCGACCCAATGACTCATTGCGCCACCTAATAAGTTTCCACATAATTGTCCTATTACCATTGCATTAGCAAATAAAGTCGACGCATAACCAGGAAATTCAGGTAGTATATCTTGGAAATAACTAATACCCAGTCCTAATAAAATCGCTAAATAAAACGCTAAAAATACTTGTCCTATCATCATCATATATATATTTTCAAATATACCAATACTAAAATAAAATAGACCCCCACTTATGGCTCCTAGTATAAGTAAAGTGCGTGTAGATAATTTAGATGCTAAAATCCCCAATATAACCATAAAAGGAACCTCTAAACCGGCACATAGACTCGCTAAAGTACCTACATAACCTTCTCGTTCTTTCAAATATTCTGTAACGAATAATGGCATATTCATTGTATACATCCACTGACCAATATGTAGAAGTATAAAAGCAATAAATGGAATAAATAAAGTTTTATCTTTTAACATATTAGGTGCAGTTATTTCAATACTCGAAGTATCTTTAACTTGTTCGTTTATAGTCAGATTTAAATCCTTATAAAAGAATATTTGTAACAACAGTGTAAATAATAAAATGATAACCGTGCCACCAAATAGCCCTGCATAGCCCATAAATTGAATGAGGTATGCACCAATGAGTGGACCAAATAAAAAGCCAAAAGAGAACATTGATCTTAATACAGTATTAGCAAATTTCGCATTATTTCTTGATGAAGACGCATTAATAGATTCTCTAGCAGATGCATAGAGTTGGGGCATTGCAGGTGCGAATAATCCTTGAAATATCGCATATACTATAATAAATAGCCATATATGATGTATGTAAAAATATATTGAAAAACTAAGTGCTCCCATAAATAGTGCACAAATAATAAGTATTTTTCGATTAAGATGATGTGTATCTGAAAATCTAGCGACAATCGCATTCACAGTAAATTGACTTACTGCAGCCAAAGCCAAAAGCACACCAAATTGATTTGTCGACATTCCTAGTTCTTTTGTTGCGAATAAAACAAAATATGGCACTGTAATCGCAATACCCATTCCTAAGAGCATCATATTAATAAGAAATAATTTATAGTTTTTAATATGCAATAGTGCTGAAAACATATACTATACCTCTATTCTTCTTGTAAATTGCAATATTGATTAACTATTATTTAGTAAAATTAAGCATTAAAGAAACAAAAGCATCAACTTGTGGTAGTTGCAATATACTACTATCATAACTCATATACGTTGAGCGGATTAACGGAAGACCATCAATGTTTACTTTTTCAAATTCAAATAAGTGATGATCAATATTCTTCATCATTATTTCTGGAAGAATGGTTACTCCTACACCACTTACTAGCATTTCTTTACATGTTGCCACTTGATCTACTGTGATGGTAGCATGATAATCTTGTCCAAATTTTTCACTATACCAATGATTAATTTGATTTATATATATTGGATCTGCTTGAAATTCAATAAATGGTAATTTTGAAACATCTTCATGACGTTCTTTTGGATAAATAAAATAATGTTCATCATCAAATAAATGGATATTTTTTAAATTCATTACTTTATTCCCTCTAGTAATTAAAAGGTGATAATCCCTATGATTAGACCTAATTTGCTCTGTTGAACCCACTTGAACCTGTATTTCTACATTAGGAAATTGTGTATTATACAAACTCAATACACGGGGCAATATCGTTTGTCCAATTAAAGATGAACATCCTATGGATATGGTTCCATTTACTTCCCCTATATGTGCTTGTATTTTATCGAAAAACATTTTTTCTCGAGTCAACATATCACGCGCATGTTCGATGATCATTGCACCTTCTGTAGTAGTAATCAATTGTTTTTTAGTACGAATAAAGATTTCTACTCCAAACGCATGTTCAATTGTTTTTAAACGTTGCGTGACTGCTGGTTGTGATATATATAAAATTTCAGCAGCTTTTCTTAACGTTTTCGTTTCATCTAATGTAATTAATAATTGATAATCTTCAATTTTCATAGCTTCCCCCTTATGTTTATCCATGAATACGGCTATGATGGTAAATAAAATTGACACTATTTCATTATTGTTTTAGTACTAAAGAAATATAATTATGTTTTCTTATGTTTATTTAATTTACCTATCATCTTTTTATAACAATGCATAATTTGATGATGTATCTCTGCAAAATTGTCATCAATCTCAATCATCAATTGATGAGCGATAACATAGGCTTCATGGTATTGTTTCTTCGTAATTTGTCCATTTTTCAAAGCTAGTTCTAAATCATGTTCATCTACTAACTCATATTCACCAGTGGATGGTAAAACCAACACATCTAAAAATAAATCTAATGTTCTCGCATTTCCTTTTTGAGTAATATTTTTAATGTTAATATCAAAATAGTATTCTAATGGATTCCCCTTATCATCAAACATTGCAGTAATACTATAGCGTTTTTTTTCCGGCAAAATTTGTAACCATTTATAGTTATTATCTACTACAACTACATTTTGATCGACCACCGTCACCTCTAAAGGCTCACGTACCTTTTTCATCGTGACCAAGCCAATAATACCTTTAAACCTATTATTATTTACCTTAACTTCTATGTAATCACGTTCAATTAGGCGACGCCAGTGACGTTTATCTATGTATTTAATTTTCACAAAGCCACCAACTCCTTGTCATTATTATATTAAACTAAGTAAACCATGTCATCTTATGGCATGCTTTATTACTTTTAACATATAAATTTATTAAATTTTCAATTTCATTTTACTACAACTATTAAAATTTTAGGTAAAATTGACAAAAACACTAAGTTTTGATAGTTTTATTTTATATTATCTGAAAATTCTAAATAAAAGGAGTATTTTATATATGACAGTTAGACCTTTTCGAGCAGATCACGTGGGAAGTTTATTACGTCCTAAACGTCTAAAAGAAGCGAGATTTAAATTTAATAATAACGAATTATCTTTAGATGAATTAACACGTATTGAAGATGAAGAAATCGAACGTATTATTGAAAAACAAATTGAAATTGGTTTACATAGCATTACAGATGGAGAATTTCGTAGAAGTTGGTGGCACTTTGATTTTCTAGAGAATATTAATGGCGTAGAAGGCTATACTCCTGATCATGGATTAGAATTTGAAGGTGTAGAAACACATGCCCATAATGTGAGAATTGTAGACAAAGTATCATTTAATCCAAATCATCCACACTTTGAACACTTTAAGTTTTTATATAAAAAAGTGGCCGGTCGCGCAACTGCTAAAGTATCAATACCTAGTCCAAATCAATTATTCCACCCTAATATTTTAAACGAAACGATTTATCCTAATATAGAAGATTTTGCAAATGATATTGCAAAAGTTTATCATGAGACGCTACAAGCATTTTATGACTTAGGAGCGCGCTATATTCAATTAGATGACGTATACTGGGCTGGTTTAACTGACGGTACTCAAAAAGTGAGAGGTCGTCAACGCTCTAAAGATGAAAAACTAAAAGCACGTGATTTAGCCTATAAAGTGATTAATAAAGCTATCGAAGGACTACCAAATGATTTAATTCTGACTACTCATATTTGTCGTGGTAACTATAAATCAACTTGGGCAATTTCTGGAAGATATGAAGCCATCGCCCCTTACCTATTTAAAGAAAATTTAAATGGTTTCTTCTTAGAGTATGATGATGAACGTTCAGGTGATTTCGAACCGCTTCGTTTCTTTAATGACAATGCTTATGCAGTTCTAGGACTTATCACCTCTAAAACAGGTGAATTGGAAAATAAAGAAACAATTAAAAAAAGAATTAAAGAAGCAGAACAATATATAAATATTGATCATATCTGTATTAGTCCGCAATGTGGTTTTGCTTCTACAGAAGAAGGCAACACTCTAACTGAACAAGAGCAATGGAACAAATTAGCCTATGTTGTAGAATTAGCTAATGAACTTTTTGACACTGCTGAATAGAAAAATGTCAGCAATATTGTCCCCCATCTCTTTTTAAAATAAATCTTTTAAAAAAAGACACTTCATTAATTTATACTTAACTAGATTAATGAAGTGTCTAATTATTAATACTCAATGTTTTTCACTGCATATTTTTGAATCATTCGACGATATTGTGGATATACTTCTGTCAACTCATCTTGTGTGAATAATTCAAAATACTTAAATTCAAATGCAGGTTGACACATACAGCCTACTAAACTATAACCTTCCGAATGAGGTACACTTGAAGCAAAAATGGTTCCTTTGGGAACAACATATTGTAGTACTTCTCCATGGTCTATATTTGGCCCTAACAAGACACTACGATACTGCCCATCTTCAGTTAACATATGTATCTCTAGTGATACACCAGCATGATAATACCATACTTCATCAGCATCTATACGATGAAAATGCGAGATATCACCTGCTTTTAATAAGAAAAGTATACTACTAAAAGATGCCCTGTCATCTTTCTTTATACTCTCCGGTCGAATCGTTTCTTTATAATATCCACCTTCCGGATGAGATTCCAAGTCTAACGATTGTATCCAAAACGAAGCCGTGTGTTTCACTATTTTAAGTCCACATTATGGAAAACATTTTGAACATCTTCTAAATCTTCAAGTGCATCAATAAGTTTTTCAAGTGTTGCTTGATCATCTGCTGAAAGTTCAATGTCAGTCTGAGGTAACATTTCAAACTCTGCAATTTTAAAGTCTTCTACACCTGATTGACGTAATGCATCTTGTACTTGTGCAAATTGATCAGGTTCTGCATACACAATCGTCAAGCCATCTTCTTCAATAACATCTCTTACATCTACATCTTGTTCCATCAATGTTTCTAGGACGTCATCAGCAGATTTTCCTTCGACACCAAACGTTGCAGTATGATCAAACATATAAGCCACTGAACCAGATACACCCATATTACCACCATTTTTGCCAAATGCTGCTCTAACATCCGATGCTGTACGATTCACGTTATTAGTTAAGGCATCTACAATAAGCATGGAGCCACTTGGACCAAATCCTTCATAACGTAGATGGTCATAATTTTCATCTCCAGCGCCTTTAGCTTTATCAATGGCTCTATCTATAATATGATTTGGAACAGAATATGTTTTTGCTCTTTCTAGCACAAGTCTTAATGCTTGATTTGATTCAGGATCTGGCTCGCCTGATTTAGCTGCTACATAAATTTCTTTACCAAATTTTGCATATATTCTACTAGTATTTTTATCTTTTTGGGCTTTTTTTTCTTTAATATTATTCCATTTACGTCCCATATTGTCATCTCGCTTTCTTACTCAATACTACTTATTATATAGTAATAATAATTCATTGTCTAAATTGAAAAAACGTTTCTTCTTTAAAAAAATAAAATACTGACAAAGCATCCCCCTGTCAGTACTCTCCCAATTCATTTAGTTAATTACTTAAAAACCTTTCTACATCATTAAATAAAGCATTAAATTGATCAATATTAGATTTGTTCATATAGATAAAAATTTTACGTTCATCTTCTGTTGATCGAACCTTACTTAATTTCTCTTTTTCTATTAGTCTGCGTATAGAAACAAGTAATTTTGTTCTACTTAATTCTAATTCTTCAATTGCAACTTTTAAGAATGTTTGCATTAAAATTTGATCGTCTGCTGTATATTCATAAGCTAATTTTAATAAAGCTAAATCATTTAAGGTTAGTTTGTATTCTTTGTCTATATATTCAGACAACGCTTTATATTGTTTATAGATTTTCAGCAAGCGATTTAATTCATCGTTACTCAAGCATTTGCACCTCCAATAAAAGCGAACAATTCAACATATATTATCCTTTAATTTTGGAGTTCTGTCTTTTGCATTTGTTTTGAATTTTTTGTTAAATTTACCAACAAACTCAAATATTGTTGTGCAAAACTTTTTTTGAGATAGAATTTATTATTTATATATCTCAATTATATAAAGCCCGTTATAATCAAGTTTAATTTGTAATGCCTCTTTATTAAAGTTATGTTCTCTAATTTTAAAAGAAGGATGTAATAA
Organism: Staphylococcus sp. HMSC070D05; assembly: GCF_001815595.1. NCBI lineage: Bacteria > Bacillati > Bacillota > Bacilli > Caryophanales > Staphylococcaceae > Staphylococcus > Staphylococcus sp. HMSC070D05. The sequence continues at coordinate 6,296 of NZ_KV821087.1, forward strand.
ACGATTTACTTTCTTCAAGAATTTTTTAGACCATTGATAACGATTACGTATGTCTTCAGTAATAATGTGATTAATATTGCCGTTATAATCATCAATCTTTTGAATTTTTATAAGATGATTTTTATTTGTCTTATGTTTAAAATCTACATATATATCAGTTTTTTCATAATTAGCATTTCGTGATTCACTTTCTAGAACACGCCAATCGTATATATATAGTATGAATTTATTTTCTTTTTCAATCACTATATAATGATCTTTAATGTATTTTGGTTCCTGACTAAGCGTCATGATATATGGCATCATTGTCCCTAATATTGTTTTAAAACCTTTTTCATCAAAAAGATGTAAAGCATTAAATTGATGACTATCCTGTCTAAAATTGAAACCAATACCGTCAAAGTGTTGAGCCGATTTAATATTTGTTTCTATAATTAATGGGGCACTACTATTTAAATCATTATATTCACTATTTAAAAACACATGATTTTCAACGTTCAAAAATATTATTCTTTGATTTTCTAAATCAATGTGATTTAAAATTTCACGTATATTTTGATAACGTAAGATATTCTTTACTAATAAACGATTATTATCTTCTATTAAATATGGTTGATTTAGTTTTGAATTATCAATAAACAAAAATTGGAAATTCACTCTTTTAATTTGCGATTCTAAAGTTTTAAATAAAACTGGATTATTTAGCAAGTTGCTAATTTCTAATCCAAAAGAAAACCGATTTGTTTTATGTTGTATTTTTAATATCATACGATAAATGGCTTTTAAATCAATCTCTTCTAAATCAAAAACAATACCTAATTCGTGATGTACATTTACTTCAACTTGGTGTATTTCAAGATAATCTAATACATTTTCATATGTCATTTCAAGGAAGTCAATTAGATTTAAATCCTCAAGTTTAAAACTTATATTTAGATTTTTTCTAATAATAGATTCAAATATTCGCTGAAGTTCTTTAACAGTGAAGTGTTCTTTTATTTCTTTCATATCCACTCTTACATAAATCATTAATGATGGACTCTCGTCAAGATAATCGATATATTTCTCTAAAAATAACAGTTTTATTTCTTCAATCGTATTGATTTGTACTACACACTGATAAGGTTTAATAAACGTATCTAATTTTGAATCGATATATATTTTATGTTCTGTTTTCTTTTGATAATAATATTGTTGTGACAGAATCATATCTCTTATATTTTGTAGACTATCATCAATATGAGTTTCATAATCCATAAAAATCATTTTTTCATATTTATTACACGATCTATATTCATTTGGTGTCATTCCCATATAACTTTTGAACGTTTTAGAATAACTTGATGCATTACTAAACCCTACTTTTTCACTAATTAAACTAATTGTATCGTCTGTTTTCAATAATAATTCAAATGAATTTGCAATCTTCAAAGTGTCTACATAAGTTTTAAAACTAATATTCAACAACTGTGTAAATTGTGATGATAAATTAGATTTAGATGTAAATAGATTAGATGAAACGTCTTTTAATGTTAATTTCTTTTCAATATTTTCGTTAATATAGTCTAATACTTCACTTAACTCCCCATAATAAGCATAATTATATTGATCATTAGCAATATCTATTTCAACACTACCTTGTTTTCCAATAATTTGAACAATGTCAACTATGTATTTGTTATCTTCTGAAACAGATTTATGATTAATATGATTCATTGTTATCTGTAATAATGCTTTTTTTATTGCATTAATAGATTTAACTAAATTAATTGAATATTTATAATCAAAGAAACTAAATCCTTCTTCTTTAAACCAATCACTTGCAATATAAATCATTAATGTTTTTTCATTATTATTAATTGAAAAAATATCTTTATTGTTTATGACGTAGATATCATTATTAATCGTCACTTTTTTGGCAAAATGTTGAATTTCTAATGAATCTTCTATTGGGAACAGCAATATAATACCATCTTGACAACGTGTCATTTGGTATTCATGCTTAGTAAGTACGTGAAAATACCCATTAGACATATACTAACCTCTTTCTAATCTTGGTAGTCCTTCTTTTAATGTGTTTATATAAAAATGTTAATTTATAAGTGTTTAAATGTAAATCTATCACAACATTAATACTAAATCAAAAATAGGTATAAAATTAAATTAAGTTTAATTTTATATTAAATATATTTCATAATTATTAAAAAAGATGCTCCATGATTGCCTTCTTACTTTAATAAAATAAGCAGCTTTAGACTACTCTTTATTTAAAATGTTTTGAAAACAACGTGAGAACATCTTTTCTAAATATTCAACTTATTATAAATATGAATGTCTAGTTTTTAAAGCGATTTGCTAAATTCAATATATCTTTAATGATATTTAATAAATTAAGAAATAAATTAAACCCCATTTCTCTTGGCGTAAATCTACCATGTTTCATGCGATTAAAGTCAAATAATGTGTATAGTAAAAACAAAACTAAACTAACCATTGTAATAACGATATGGAATATTGAATTATGAATAAATAATCCAACTAGACTAGCAATAATAAGGGCAATTAACGTTACAAATAAATATTTACCTAAGCTAGAAGCATCGTGAATAACAAAATAACCCAATATTCCAAATACAATGAACGCTATAATAGCTAACAATATATTTTTATAAAAAACCTCTGCTCCTAAATTTTGCATATACATTGAAAATGTTGCATACGATAATAAACCAATAATAATAGCATAGATATGCGAAATAATAAGACCATATTTACGTGCTCTTTTGATAAATAACGTCGCTAATACAATGACAAATAATGTAATTGATAAAGGACGTCGCCATTCTATAGGCAAATATTGACCTAAATAACAGCCAATCCCAAAAATAAGCCAATAATATGTAAAAAATAGCCAAACTTTACGATATGCATGGTCTTGTTGAGCACTATCTTTTGAACCTGCATTCTGATGTTGCTGATTTACTAAATTTGAAGAACTTGACATCTTATACTCCTCTTTTAAATAGTGTCTTACAATAATTGTACAATATTTGTTGAAAATAAAAAAATAGTATAATTTATTTACTTTTAAATAGGCATCTTATCAAGAAAATATAAAAATTGTTACAAATTTAAATCATTAAAAACAATTCAACTTTTCTCTTACATGATACGTACTTGCTTCAATTTTACTATAAGAAATATTACAAATGTCTTTTTAAAGAAATTTAATTTTATCTAAATAAAACTGTTAAAGACTACTGTATCAAGGCTTCTTATCTATTTACAAAAAATAGTATTACTTTTAATAATATTACAAAATAATAACAACCCACATATTCTTATATTTTTTTGATAGTATATGTATGTGATATAAAAAGGTAATTTATACAAATTTAACAATATTAAATTCTAAAAATAAATTTTAAAATTCAAGGAGGATACGTAGTTTGAAAAAGTTAGCTTTTACGTTGTCTATTGCGTCAGGCGCTGTAGCATTTTTCTCTCATCATGCTGAAGCATCAACACAATATACTGTTCAACCTGGAGATTCCTTATGGAGTATTGCAAATAAATACAATACATCTGTTGATGAGCTTAAACGAAATAATCAATTAAATGGTCATTTAATTTTTCCAGGACAAGTACTAACTGTTAATGGATCATCAACTACAACATCTACTATTACACCAAGTAAGTCTTCTACTACTTATACTGTTCAATCTGGTGATTCACTTTCTCGTATTGCTAATAAATATGGAACTTCAGTTGCTAACTTAATGAATGCAAATAATTTTTCAAATTATTTAATTTATCCTGGTCAAGTATTAAAAATTCCAAGTAGTTCGAGTACTACAAATTCACCATCTACTACCGCTGCTCAAAGCACTGGTTATACTTCACCAACCTTTAACCATCAAAATTTATACACTGCTGGTCAATGTACGTGGTATGTGTTTAATCGTCGCGCTCAAGCTGGATCACCCATTAGTACATATTGGTCTGATGCTAAGTATTGGACTTATAATGCTACTTCGGATGGCTATCTTGTTAATCATACCCCTACTGTTGGAGCAATTATGCAATCAACTGCTGGGTATTATGGCCATGTAGCATATGTGGAGCGGGTGAATCCAGATGGTAGTATTCTAATTTCAGAAATGAATTATACGTATGGACCTTATAACACAAATACCCGTGTGATTCCTGCTTCATTAGTGTCTAGCTATAACTATATTCATTAATCTAATTCAAACCACAAAATAAGCTTGAGGCATACACATGTCTCAAGCTTATTTTGTGGTTAATTTATCTTAAAGAAAAACATTTAAAATCCAAAATATAATTGCTGCTAAAATAGCAGAAATTGGCAATGTAATAATCCATGTAATAATCATACGTTGAGCCGTATTCCACTTTACACCTTTTGCACGATTTGACGCACCTACACCTAAAATTGATGACGATACAACATGTGTAGTAGATAATGGGAAGTGTAATGATGAAGCAACGAAAATCGTTAATGCTGAAGATAAATCAGCAGCTGCCCCATTAGCAGGTCGTATTTTCATTATATTTCCGCCTACTGTTTTAATAATTTTCCAACCACCAATTGCAGTTCCTAGACCCATTGCTGTGGCACAAGCAATTTTAACCCATAATGCTGGTTCCACATTCGTTGGATCTTGTAAATTCGCTACAATCAAGGCAAGAGTAATAATACCCATTGATTTTTGAGCATCATTTGTACCATGTGAAAACGATTGAAGCGCTGCAGTAAACATTTGGAAAAAGCGGAAATTACGATTTGCTCTAGTAAGATTCGCATTTTTAAAAACAATTTTAACAATTGTATACATGATAAAACCAACACAAAATGCGATAATTGGTGAAATAATTAATACAATGATAATCTTAGTAAAACCTTGGTAATGTAATACTGTAAACCCCTGTGCAGCTATTGCAGCTCCAGCAATAGCGCCGATTAAGGCATGCGATGAAGAGCTTGGTATACCATATAACCAAGTAACCAAATTCCAAACAATAGCAGCAATAATAGCCGCTAATACTACTACTAGACCATTTTGTAACTTAAATGGATCTACAATATCTTTAGTAATTGTTCCAGCTACCCCTGTAAAAGTAAGTGCACCTATAAAGTTCATAACTGCAGCTAGAAAAATAGCTGTTCTTGGTGTCAATGCACGTGTAGAAACCGCAGTAGCAATTGCATTTGCTGTATCATGAAAGCCATTGATAAAGTCAAAGACTAGAGAAAATACAACGATAGCTATAGTGATGACTAATACATATTCCATAATTTAAAACTCCCTTAGCTATTTTTCATGATAATTGTTTCAAAGTTGTTAGCAACAGCTTGACATTTATCAGCGATATTTTCTAAGCTTTCGTAAATATCTTTAATTTTAATTAAAGTGATTGGATCTGTTTCACTATTAAATATATGTTTAATTGATTGTCTTAATATACCATCACAATTTGTTTCAAATTCTTTAATATTAATTGAATGAATTCTCATGTGAGATAATTTTTTATCAACAAGTAAACTCACTGCTAATTTCATTTCAGCGACAGCTTTTTGAATATTGTCAACAAATTCAGCCATATATTCATCAGTATATTCAATTGAATACATTTCAAACATTCCAGATGTTTCTTCCATTGCATCAAGTACATCATCGATTGCATTACACAATGATAGAATGTCTTCTCGTTCAATAGGAGTGATAAATGTTTGATTTAAGTCGCTAATGACTTTGTGCATAAGTTCGTCACCATGTGACTCGTACGTTTTAATGTTATCAGAATAAGCTTTTAAATCTAAATGGGTATTAAAATCCATTTTTCCGAATTCTACAGCTGCACGGTCCAGATTAAATACCATTTCTTCTAATTGAACCATAAACTTATCCTTTTTCTTAGTGAACATTATAATGCCTCCATTTTAGCGATTGCTATCAATCACACGTTTATTATTTAATTTTAAGACAATTTAAAAACGAGCTACATTTACAATAGCTTACTTTAAAACATTATTTAGAAAGCTTTTGTAAAATTTATGTAAATATAATGTTATACCAGTTACGATACACTTCTACTTAACACCTAATTTGTCTCTAATTGAAAATATCATAAATTTTTCATCTCTACAATAAATTTACAAATTCTTTACAAACTCGAAATATTCTCTCTTAAATTGAGTGATTGATCGTTCGCTTAGAATGATTGTAAGCAATAAATGCAAACATACTATATACTATTGTATAAATAATCATAACAGTAAAAATAGGTGTTTGATTTGTAAATCCTATAAATTTCATAAATACAAGTGCTGCAAAATATGCATGCAGCAAAGCAATAGCTAAAGGTAGGCCAAAGTTAAAGGCCACTTTCAATTTTAGACCTCTAGCCATGTCTTTTTGAGTAAAACCTAATTTACGCAATATTGAATAATTTTCTAATTCATCTTCAGTTTCATCAATTTGTTTAATATAGATAATACATCCAGTTGCTATAAGAAATGCAATACCTAAAAAAGAACTTATAAATAATAAAATTCCTGTTAAACTTGAAATTTCGCTTGCTATCTGACTTCTAGTTTTTAAATTCTGATTCATGTGATGTATAGTCTTTTCTAATCTAGGTATATCTTTTGTATATTTTAAATCAAAGCCATGTTGAGAAATGATGTTCTTATTTTTAACATGTTGTTTTATAAATTGATAATTCTCGTTATTAAGCACGAGTGTCGGTCCACCTAAATCTATACTCTCTTTGAAATAAACTTTATGAATCACTTTTTGAAGTTGAACTTTAGTATGATGTCGTTTTGTGCCAATCATTGTTATCCCGTGTGGTCGATGTTTAGTTAATTCAGGAATAACATCTTCTGGGATAATTAAATCTGCTTGTCCTTTTTTTAAAGAAATATTTGAAAAGTAATCTTCACTTGTTACAGTCACTGAATAAGGTCTAGCTGCATTTACATCAAATAGATGATCTTTATATAAATGCGTGTACACTACTTGCTTATAATTATAGTTATATGCAATATGCTGTTGCTCTAATTGATATTTTAACTTTTCGGACAAGTTGTCGTTGTTCGTTGTTACGTCATAAGGTGATTCTAATGAAATTTCTTTACTTAAAGATCCTCGACTAATTGCTGCAAAACATAGGACAGATACAGTAATAGCAGAAATAATAGAAATGATTGTTAAAGAGAAAGCATTCTTTCTAATCCTAAACATTAATGAAGAAGTGAAAATAACATCATTTACAGTTACATTTCCACTTTTAAATGATTTAATTATTTTTAATATTAGAGACACTGAACTTCTGAAAAAGAAGTAGGCTCCTATAACAGTTAAAAATAAAATAATAAAAGATAATACGATATCATCTAATAATTCAACAAATCGTGTGGATAAATAATATCCTACCAAAATGAAAGCAATACCTAAAATTCCTAGAATAATTTCTCCAAATGTAATATGTTTACCTGTTTCATCTATATATTCTTCAGGCTCCATTAATTGTGTAACAGAATATTTATTTAAGAAAATGATAGCTTGAAGGATAATTAAAATATATGCAATGATTAAAATAAATAAGGTTTGAATGATAGCGTCTGCACTAAAAGTAAGTGATACCGAGGTATGTATACCTAATAGTTTCAATATAATCATAAGTAGAATTTTAGACCCAACAATCCCTATTATCATGCCTAAAACTGCAGTGATTAAAAAAATAAACAATTGTTCTAACATAAACATGTAAATAATACTTACCTTATTTAACCCCATAATCTGTAATAGTCCTAATTCGTAACGTCGTCTTTTAATAAAAAGAATATTGGTATACATAATAAAGACCACGATGATTATAAATAGAAAATAGCTTCCTATTTTAGAACCCTCTTTAATAATAGATAAAGATTCATGTATATGGAGATGATGAACGTATTTAATCGTAATAAAACTAAAATATAAAACGGTACTAATGACTAATGAAAACATATAAATAGCATAGTGCTTAATATTTCCCAAGAAATTTCTCCAAATAATATAGCTAAAACTCATAAATCTTGCCACCTAATATACTTTGGGCTCTTAATATTTCTTCATAAAATAATTGTTTATTATCTTGTCCTTGATAAATTTCAGTAAATACTAAGCCATCTTTCAACATTACAACACGATTAGAAAAACTTGCTGCAAGTGGATCGTGTGTAACCATAATAATAGTTACATTATAGATTTTATTTATTTTTTCAAAACGTGTGAGTAAATCCCTAGTGTTCTTAGAGTCTAAAGCTCCTGTTGGTTCATCCGCAAAAATAATTTTAGGATATGTAATAAATGCACGCGCTGCAGATGTTCGTTGACGTTGTCCTCCTGAGATTTCAGACGGGTATTTATCACTAATATCATATATATTAAGCGCTTCAGTAATTTGTCTATAACGTTTATTCATTTCTTCTTTATTCAGTTTAAGTACTGATAAAGGTAACATAATATTTTCTTTTACAGTAAGTGTGTGTAATAAATTATATTCTTGAAAAATAAATCCAATATCTTTTTTCCTAATTTCTGATAGTTCCCTATTTGATAACTTTTCCAATTGTTTTCCATTTAGTATTACAGATCCTTGTGATAAATAATCAATTGAACTCAAAACATTAAGTAATGTTGTTTTACCAGATCCAGAAGGTCCCATAATTGAAACAAACGCTCCTGTTTCAATGTTTAAATCAATGCCTCTTAACACTTCTTGTATCGTTTGTTTTGTCCCATATGTTTTAACAATTTGCTTTGCTTGTAATATTGTCAATTTAGAATGTCCCTCACTATCATATATTTTAATTATTGAATGATATAGATGAACCTGAGACGTCATTATAAAGTCTCAGGTTTTACTCAATGTTCTACTTCCTTATTACATTAAAATGATATTTCCATAAGTTTAATTTATGTATTTACTTTAAATATTATATAAGCTTTAGTTCAATCTTTTTTATAGTAACATCCAATATCTCTTTGCGATAAATCGAAAAATTACACTTATATATTATTTTAACAACACCATTATGATAGACTTAATTTCTCTTTTGACATTCTTTCTATGACTTCGTTTTGCATAGGGAACGTTAAAATAAATGTTGTTCCTTCTCCCACCGTCGACTCGACCTCTACTTCAATACCTAATGGATGTTTTACACTTTCTACTAAGTATAAACCAATTCCAGAAGAAGTTGTTTCATTACGATTTGCGGTTGAAGTATAGCCTCTTTCAAAAATACGTGGTAAATCTTTAGCACTAATCCCACGCCCATAATCAGTAATTTCTAAAGCGATATGGTTTTTTTTAGCAAACGACCGGATAACAATATCTTTTCCTTGAGAATATTTCAAAGAATTAGATAAAATCTGTCTAATCATCATGCGACACCATTTTACATCTGTAAACACTTCTGGATTCATGTTGAATTCTAATTCATAGCCAATACCTTTAACTTGACTGATATGACGAGTAAGTTGAATTTCTTCAATCACTAAACGTTTTAAAGGTACTTTTTCAAAATACATGTCTTTATTTTTAGATTCAAGACGTGTTAAATAAAGTTGCTTATCTAATAATTCATTCACTCTTGACCATTCATAAAGTAAGGCTTTCTTACGTTCCATATCTTCAGCTTGATCAATTAATAATTTCATTGCTGTAACAGGTGTTTTAATATCGTGAACAAATTCAGTTAACGATTGTTCAGACGCTTGTATATGAATTTGTTGTTCAGTAGCTCTTTCTTTGTGAAACAATAATTTACGATATAAATAGTCTACCATTTCCTGTTGAAATGGATTCTCAGCTAATTCTTTATGTTTAATTTCTTCGATTTCCTTATTATTATAAAAATGTTGATATAGTTTTACTTCTCTTAAAAAAGTGAAAACAAGAAATATACAAGTTAAACCTATATTTAATAAGACGATGTATGCTACACTTTCAATTGCCATATCATAGTCTATATATGCCATTCCTAAAAACACAAACTGTAAAAATATAATCCAAAATATCCAATTACTTCGTGTTTTAAGAAATAGCCAAAACCATTTCACATTACTCATGTGCCATATATCCTTTACCTACTTTTGTTTCAATTTCTGTTTCCATATCGATTTCAGATAATTTTTTTCGTAATCGATTTACATTGACTGTTAATGTGTTATCACTTACAAACGCTTCATCATCCCATAACGCTGTAATTAATGTATCTCTAGTCACAATTTGATTTTGTTTTTGAATTAACATTTCTAAAATAATCATTTCAGTTTTAGATAAATAAATGATTTTATCGCCTTTTTGAATACTATCTTTTGACAAATCTACTAGTGCATCTTGCCAATTTAATGTACGTCTTTCTTCTGCGCCAAATTGATATACGCGTCGATAAATTGCTTGTAACTTTGCAATTAGTACATTGGTATGAAAAGGTTTTTGCATATAATCATCTGCACCTAATTCCATACTCATCACTTGATCCATAGGATTATCACGTGCCGATAAAAATAAAATAGGCACATTAGATACTTGTCTAATTTGACGACACCAATAGAATCCATCATATTTAGGTAATTGGACATCCATTATAACGATTTCTGGCTGAACATTATGATATGTTTCCATTACGTTACTAAAATCGTTGACACCATAAACAAAAAAATCCCAATTTTCTAATTCTTTCTTTAGTTGTTGAAAAAGCGTCTGATCATCTTCTACTAATAATATTTGCATGTGTTTTCATCCTATCACTTTGTATATTTCATTTTTTCTCCTGATTGCACACGTCCATTGAAATGCCTAATGCGACAATCAATTTCAAATCCTCTCATAATTAAACCTTGTACGGGGGCTTGAAAAAAATAATAGAGTGGCCATAATAATCTAGGAATATAATCATATAGTTGAACAATTACTAAACGCGTTCCTTTAATTTGACGAAATTCCAATTTCCCTTGTTTTTTAGAACGTTTTTTTATCATTGAACCATCTACTAAATTAAATGTAATTAAATCATTATCATTTATTTCTTTCTTCATTACTAATAGAGGCTTAAACTCATTACGAGCATATATGATATATCGATTTTTTATACGTTTCGTGTGTAAAAATGTACCACGTGTATCGTTCAGCCATTTAAAAAAATAAGCGACTAATTGTTCTAAAGACCATTTCCTAGGTAATATCATTCTTAATGCTGTCCGTATATCATTGTATTTAGATGCTTGTAACTCAACATTAATATGAGAGCGCTTGATATAGGTCTCAGTCGTTTCAACAGGAACACCATAGTTTTTTAAACATTGTATTGTCTCACTATCAAAGCGATTACCCCTTACGTACAAAATTTTATTTATTCCTTGTTGTGCTGCTGCCCTTGCAAAATTATCGGCTGCAATGAGATTTAAATCACGTGCAGTTGCTTGAGTAAGCTTGGCAGAATTTTTATTAGGATCTAAATAAAATACTGCAATATTCATACCTGACATTGCTGATTTAACATCTTCATAATTATAAATATCTTTTTTTAACCATGTTATATTACGATTAACCTCTTTTTTTGTATTTGGATATTTAGATAAAGCAAACAAATTTGCATCATTTTCTATCGCACTGCTAATATTCTTACCTATATAACCACTACCACCCGCTAATAATACATTAGGTTTCATTATTCTGTTACTCCTTTTTAAAATTCTAAATATGTATATTTTTTAAATAATTGGTATAATATATGTTATATTACTATCTCAGGAGGAAGCCGAATGGCTCATATTATTCGTGAAATTAGTATAAAAGACACTGAAGCTTTGACAACATTATTAGCTAAAATATATGATGAATCTGACTATACACTTTATAATCCTGGAGAATTTAACCCTAGTGTTTCTTCTATTAGTAACCTTCTAGAGCGTATCATCACTTCTCCGAGAAACACCATATATGTAGCTGAAGAAGATGATCAACTCGTTGGATATATATTCGTCACTACTGAAAAATACGAACGTACACAACATGAAGCAGTTATTACACTTGGCGTTACTAAATTTTATCAAAAAAAAGGTATTGGACTTGCTTTAATTAATGCTGTTGAAGCTTGGGATCTTAACCATAATATTAAACGTCTTCAAGCTTCAGTCGTTCCTGAAAATACACACGCAATCATGCTACTTAAAGGCGCTGGATTTAATATTGAAGGCGAACTTAAAAACAAGTTACTGATCAACAATCAATATTTTAATAAATATATTATGGCTAAATTACTACTTTAATTACAATATGTATTATACGCTACGTTCAAAATGCAAAAAAGCAATTCGTGTTAATTACACGAATTGCTTCAGACTGTCTATGAGTTATTTAACTTTGTAGACAGTTTTTTTATGGATGATTTATTTTATCAATTTTAAGCAATGTGGTCTTTATTATCACTTTTACGTAAATAGTATTTAATAAGCACTGCTACCACAATAAATAATCCAACTACGCCCATAATGTTATATAAGAAGTTGATTAAGTCTGCAAAACCAACGAAACTTAAAATAAAGGCTGCAATCATCATAATGATAATAAATATATGATATTTTTTACTGTATGGCTCAGTGAAACGTGCAGCAAACGAATAAGTCAATCCTAAAATAGTATTATACATTACTGCTAGCATAATCACTGTTAAAACTAATCCAAGCCATGGATGAATTTCATTCGCTAATTTTAAAGTTGGAATTTGTTCATTTTTAATTTGTGGATATTCTGATTGTAGTGCAAAGTTAATAAGTGCAAGTAAAACAGTATACACTACACCGCCAAATAAAGCACCGGCACCAGATACTTGACGTTTAGATGCATCTCCACCAATCGCCACAACCGTACTAAATCCTACAGCAAAAGCTAATCCACCGTACATTAATCCTCTAATAATACCTAAGAATAAACTTGGATGATCTACTGTACTATTAACTTTACTGATAGAGATACTTCCAGCGAATAGATAATATATAGCAATAAGAACTACCATGACAATCAAGAACGGTGTAACAAAACCTAACGCTCTTACGATCTTATTAAAGTCTAATAATAATGTTAAATAAATAATGACTGTCATAATTAACGCGCCAAGCCATGTAGGTATACCAAAGCTTTCTTCGAACGTTGCGCCTGAACCTGCAATCATTGTTACAGCAATCCCAAATAAGAAAAAGACTAGAATATAATCAAAAATTTTACTAAATTTTTCACCAAATAAATATTGTAATGTTGATTCATGGTTTGTTGCTTCAAAAGCCGTTCCAATTTTAGCGACTTGTCGTCCTATAAATCCTAAAATTAATCCTGATATTAACACGCCAATATATGACCATAAACCATAAGGCGTGAAGAATTGCATTACCTCTTGCCCAGTAGAGAATCCTGCGCCTACTACAATTCCCACATAAGCAAAACCTATTTTTATAGATTCTTTATTCAACCCCATGTATTGATTAACCTCCTTATTTTTGACACATTGAAAATTATAACGTACTAATAATAATATGCAACAGTGCATAAACGTTGGGAGACAATACTTATCGCTTCTAAGTACTAGTGTTAATACCCTTACAAACAATTTAAAAATTTTAATATTTTTAATAATTTGTCACAAAAAATTATATTTGAGTTACTAAGTAAAGCATTATTAAAAAAAGAGTTAGATAAACTGAATAACCATGGCTATTCATTATCTAACTCTCTTATTTCACTATATAATTTTATTTTGAACTTCCAAATTTCTTTAATTCATCAAAATTTACTATAACATTATCCATCCGTTTAGCTGAATCTTTTAACACATTTCTTGCTACATGATTATTAGAATCTAATTTTAAAATTTGTTTAGCTACTTTAAACGCTTCAGAATCTGAAATAATTGGATCGGGTATAGCATATAATAATAGCATTTGAAGCAAACTTTTTATTTCTTTACCATTTGTTAACTGAATAGAAGCATCTGCATGATAATATGCCGCTTCTAAAGCACCTTCCACTTCACTCAAAGGATAGACTAATAATAAAAATGCTAAATCATGTAATTCTGCTGTTTCATTATCTTTCATCATATCTAATATACAAGTATAAAACATAATGTTTTCTTGTTCATGAGCACATGATATATATACTTCTTCGAATTCCATAAAATCAATATTGGACATTATATTTTTAATTTCTTCAAATTTGCCGTTCAGAACGTAAAATTTAATATCTTCCTGTAGCATAATGTCCACCTACTTTCATCATCAATATCATGCTACTTATTTTACCATATTCATTTTGGATAATCATTTTATAACCTTTTTTTTTTATAAAAAAAAACATCAAAATTCATCATTACTTATTTAAATGCTGTAGACTTAAATGACGATCTATTCACTTCTTGGATCGCTTCATTAGCAGTTTTACCAACACTTAAAGACATTGCTGCTGTAAAACTTCCTTCTACAATGGGTGCATTTACTTTGTAAATATGATACTTACCTTTATACATATCAATTGCTAAATCGATATTCATTTCTGATGATCCTAAATCATAAAAACATAATGCATCATCATCTAACTGATTAATCAATTGTTCAATCTCATCATATGAAGTTCCAATTTCACCGTTTACTCCACCATAGGCAATCACATTTATGTCATTTGTCATTTTATTTAATAAATCTTTAGTTCCCTTAGCTATATCTTCACTATGACTAATAATAACTATAGTTGTCATCATTTCAACTCCAGTCAATCAATTAAATAACGACATTGATTTTTTATTAAAGTGAACCTTAATCAACGTTTATTTTCATTATAAAATAACTTATCTGAAAGCGCGAATATTTGTGTATTAGACAAAACATTAGTCATTGACTGCCTATATTTTAAAATTGACTGAGATAGGGTATCCAAAATCATAATAATTGTAACTATGTTGCTGAAGTTATAATGAATCTCACTTTTTTTTAAGTAAATTGTAAGTGACTAAAAGTGGTTTCCCCGTTCTAGGATCTTTTCCTAATACTGCATCTATATTAAACACACTTTCTAATATCTCTTTAGATAATACTTGGTCAGTTGGTCCATTATCTATAATTTGTCCTTCTTTCATGATTAATAAATAATCCGAAAATCGAATTGCCTGATTAATATCGTGTAAGACCATAACGATCGTACACCCTAATTCTTTATTCAAATGTTGCACCAATTCTAAAATTTCTAACTGATGTGAAATATCTAAGTACGTTGTAGGTTCATCAAGAAAAATAATATCTGTTTTTTGTGCTAAAGCCATTGCTATCCATACACGTTGTCTTTGTCCTCCACTTAAATCATTAATCGATTGATGACGAAATTGTGTAATGCCTGTTACGTTTAATGACCATTCAATTTCATCTTTATCTTTTTTAGATAATCGTCCAAATCCTTTTTGATGGGGAAAACGTCCATATGAAACGAGTTCTTCAACGGTTATACTGTCAGTCACTATTGGAGTTTGAGGTAAAATTGCAATTTTTTTGGCTACTTCTTTTGTGGGTTGATGTTGAATATTTTGATTATCAAGTAATACTTCTCCCTTTTTCACTTCAATCAGTCTTGAGAGTGCTTTTAATAAAGTAGATTTCCCACAACCGTTTGGTCCAATAATTGATGTGACTTTACCATCAGGTATTTGAACATCTAATTCTTTTATAATTGTCGTATTTCTATATCCTATATCTACTTGAGATGCATTTAAACGATTCATATATAGGCCCTACCTTTGTACAAAAAATAATTTACGACATCTATTGATAATCGTTCTCAATTAATTATTACCAGTATACCATTTATTCACATTTTTGACTATTCTTTTTACTACAGGATGATTATAAAAATAACCCTAAAAATTTGAGATATACATAACAATATCTCAAATTTTTAGGGTCTTTTTTTATTCATCGATTAAAAAACCATTCCCATAAACATCACGCACGTCATGAATAACCAAGAAAGCATTCTTATCTATTTTTTTTATAATTCGTTTGGCACGAGTTACTTGAGTTTTAGCCACAACGACATACAAAACATCTTTTTCTTCTCTACTGTAATAACCATGTCCATTCAATATAGTAAGACCTCTACCAACTTGTTCATCAATGGCCTTAGCTACCTCTTCAGGTTTGCTAGAAATAATTGTCATTGCTTTTTTTGTATTAAGTCCCTCAATAACATAATCCATTACTTTCGTGCCTATATAAAGTGAAATCACAGTTACCAATGCTTTACTTAATGGTAACACTGTTAAAGAAATAGCAACTACGATTAAATCAAAAAATAATAATGCGTATGCTGTACTAACATCTAAATATTTATTAGCTATTCTTGCTAATATTGTTGTTCCAGCTGTAGTGCCACCAGCTAAAACGATTATTCCAATACCTAGTCCAACACATGTGCCGCCAAATATTGCATTGATTATGATATTACCTGTTTCTACGTGCCATGATTCTGTGAGACTTAAAAAAATAGAGATAAGTACTGTAGCAATAATTGTTAATATCGTACTTTTTTTACTTAAAAATTTATACCCAATAATAATCAATATCGCATTAGCAACGAAGTTAGTGAGCGCTGGTGAAATATGAAAAGCGTAATATAATACAATAGCAATACCTGTGACGCCACCTTCACCTAAATTACCTGATATAACAAATGCATTGACCCCTGCTGAAAAGATAAAAGAGCCTAGTATAACTAAAAGTATATTTTTTATATTTTTGTTCAAAAACACCCACTCCTTTTACGACTATAACGATTAAAATGTTAGCACAGTCTCATCATTCTCTACAATATACTTTTTAAAAATAAATGTATTAATAAATTTTAAATATCTTAAAATATAAAGATTTAATTTAAATATGATACATATTCACTTTTAAATCTAATGTGCTAATAAAAAATACGTGGGAATTTTCTGAATTTTTCGTTTACTTATAAATATTAGTTTGCTATACTATGTATAACTTCTTAATTACAAGAAGTTATCTCCTTTGTGTTGTTTATAGTAACAAAACAAATTTTGCTCGAAGTACTGTGACCGTACCTAGTCCTTACCGTTACAAGTACATTAATATTCATTTCCCATAAAAACCAAGTATATAAAGTGTCTCCTCACTTTGCATGCTTGGTTTTTATCATGTAATAAAAATAGGAGTGACATAGAATTCTTTTCGGATTCAATGTTCACTCCTAATGGTTGACTATAAAACGATTTAAATTTTAATACCTTACCATGCAAATAAACCAACAAATGCTGCAGTAAGTAGTGAAACTAAAATACCTGATAATAACATCATTGGTACATATTTTGAAACAAAATCTGATGTTTTCTTATCAACTATACCCTTTAATGTACCAACAATCATCCCAATTGTAGAGAAGTTTGCAAATGAAACTAAGAATGTTGATATCACTGCACGACGATGTGCGCTATATGTGTCAATTACTTTTGTAATTTCACCCATAACTACAAATTCGTTTGTAACAATTTTTTTGGACATCTGTTGTGCTACTATCCATGCCTCACCCCATGGTAAGCCAAGCAATAAAGCAAATGGATACATAAAGACGCCTAAGATTTGGTTTAAACCAAAACTACCTTTCAGACCTATCCAACTGCCTACTAATCCAGTAATCAAATTAATAAAACGATCTAAAAAATCAGCCAACGCTACAAAACTAATAACAAAAGCAATAATAATTAATACTAATTTACCCGCATTTAATACTGAATCTCCTAAAAATGAGAAGAAAGGTTGACGTTCAATTTTTTCATCATTATTAATACTATAGATAATATCTTCTTT
Organism: Staphylococcus sp. HMSC070D05; assembly: GCF_001815595.1. Taxonomy (NCBI): domain Bacteria; kingdom Bacillati; phylum Bacillota; class Bacilli; order Caryophanales; family Staphylococcaceae; genus Staphylococcus; species Staphylococcus sp. HMSC070D05. The sequence goes on from NZ_KV821087.1 coordinate 24,241, forward strand.
TTCTTCAACAGTGACAGGATTTAAAATAGAAGCCACAATAATTGCATTAATAATATTTAAAGGAATCGCCGTTAGCACTAATTCACCAGGAATCATTTGAACATAGGCACCTACAATAGCTCCAGAAATAGAACTCATTGACATCATTGCAACGGTTAATACACGCATTTCATTCATACGTTTAAGTTGTTCGTTAGAGACTGCAAGCGCCTCTGTATTTCCTAAAAACATCATTTCGATACCAAAGAATGATTCAAATTTAGGTTGACGTGTAATTTTCGCAAGTACATAACCAATTCCTCCGATAATTTTAGGAAGAATATTAAAATACATAAGAATATCAAATAGTGGAACAACTAATAAAATTGGAAATAGTGCACTCACTGCCATATCCATTTGTTTACCACTTGTAAAACTACTGAATGCAAAGCCTGTTCCAGTATGAGCTGATTGAATAATCCAAGCAATGGCAGCTGCTAAACCTTCAACAATCGCTCTTCCAATTTGGAAATATACAAAGAACCATGCTAAGAAAACATTTAAAAGAACTAAGATTAATATAGATTTCCATTGAATATGTTTGCGATCTCTAGAAAATAAAACTGCTACTCCTAAAAATACAAGTAATCCAATGATATTTATTAGTAAAAACATAAGACACCTACCTACATTTTAAAATTAATATGTATCGCATTACCCTTAAATAGAACCGTACTATTTTCATAAAATAACAACCAACGTTCTGTAAAAAGTACATTTAACATTATACCATTATAAAATGTTCGTTAAAATAACATATTTAATAAAATAGTTGTCTATTTTTCTTTTTTGTTGTTATTTACCATAAACTCCATTTAAACTTAATACGGTTATATAGAAAAAGAATGGGAAAACGAATTTAAAGTAACGATTTCCCATTCTTTATATCATTTAATTTTATGATTCATTTTCATGAATATCATTATTAATATAGTCTGCTATAAATTTAGAAGATTGACCTTTTTCAATTGAACAAAAATCATTATAGAACGCTTCAATTTTATCTTTATATTTTTCTTTATGTGTATCTAAATGTTTTAATTCTTCAGCAAGTTTAAATTCATCTGTAATAATTTCTCCTGGTAAATCTTCCATATAATTCATATAGAAGCCACGAAGACCTTTATCGTATTTTTCAATATCATAAGCAAAGAAAAATTGAGGACGTTTCAAAATACCATAATCAAACATCACTGACGAATAGTCCGTAATAAGCGCATCAGATATTAAATATAATTCTGAAATATCATTATAATTTGAAACATCAATAGCAAAGTCATCGTATCCAGTTAGATCTAATGCATTTGCAATAAGATAATGCATTCTTAGTAAAATGACATAGTCATCTCCAATTTGCTCTTTTAAATTAGCTAAATTTATTTTCAAATCAAATAAATATTGACCTTTTTTAACGAATTCATCATCTCTCCAAGTTGGCGCATACATAATAACTTTTTTATCTTTCGGTAAATTTAAATCGTTTTTAATTTGTTCTATATACTCAGTATCATTTTGTCTTGTAACTAATACATCATTTCTTGGATAGCCAATTTCCCAAATTCTTTCTTCATCCATCCAAAAAGCAGACTTAAAGATATCCGTAGAATAACGGTTGGGAGATACTAAATAATTCCAACGAGATGCTTCTGTATAAAAATTCTTTTTATAATTTGCTGTTGTTGTTCCCGGCATTCTTACCACTTTCATATCATTTGCTAAACGTTTTAACGGTGTGCCATGCCAAGTTTGAATATACATTTGATTCTCTTTTTTATTTAAATACAATGGTAATCGAGCATTTGAAATCCAGTATTTCGCTTTAGCATAGGCTTCATAATATTCTTTGGATCCTTTTTTCACTTTAGTTGCATTTCCAGGAATAATATTATTATCAGGCTTAGAAAAGACCCAAATATAATTATATTGTGGATAGTGTTGTTGCATATATTCATATATATACTTTGGACTATCACTGTAATTTTTGCCACCAAATGACTCAAATACAATCGTATGTGAATCTACCATATTTTCATTATCTGTAAGTTGATATTTAGCACGTTCTTTCATCTTACTGTTTGTAAGAATACTTTTAAATAAACGTGTTTTTTTACGTAATTCATTCACATATCTTGCATTCTCAATGTCATCCATAGATAAAAACATGATTTCAAGATTATATAACAACTTACCGTCTTTAATGATATTCCATTTTAGTGCTTTTACTACTTTAACTAGAGTGTGCTCTAAAGCAATATATCTTGCTTTAATATCTCTAAGCGAAGGATCAAAACCTTTTTTAATTTCATTTTTCATTCTTTGAACTAAAAATTTCTTAACTTCTTTATTTGTAGTTCTTTGCATAGCATCAAAGAAACTATTTGTATAGTCTTCAAATTTATCAATAAAATCTTGATCACTTAGTGTATTACCATTAAATGGATCATATACTTCACCACGATAATAAAACGGAAAATTAACAATTCTAACAAAATGTTCAGCATATTTTAGATACTCTAATACAAATGAATTATCAGTAAAAATACTTAAATCTTCATTAAATTTAATGTCATGTGCTTTAATAATTGCATTTCTAAATAAAATATTACATGCAGTTTCTTTTCTTAAAATTGAATTAGGATATGAATGATGTGAGCGATACTGCAAACGTATCTTATCTTTGTCTACATATTGAGGACGTTGCATTGTAAATTTATGTATCGGCGCAATTAATGTATCTAAACCATTAATATGATTTAAATAATATTCAATAGCATATGAGGCTAATTGATCATCCGCATCTAAAAACATTACGTATTGACCTTCTGCTGAGTCTAAAGCAATATTTCTAGCATGTGCATGACCAGTATTTGTTTCAAGTTGAATAAACGTCACATCTTTATCATAAGATGCTAATGTTTTATTTAAGATTTGTGTTGAATGATCCGTAGAACCATCATCTACAATAATAATCTCAAAATCTTGATTCCTTTGATTTTTTAAGCTATTAATACAATCTTCAATATATTCTTCACTATTAAAATATGTAATAATTATTGATAGTTTATTCAATATCATTCTCTCCAATTTATTTATGTTTATTCAATTAATTTTTAAGCAATGTGTTTGTATACTAACTATATCTTATCAGCCTAAGATTTTTTCATCTACACTGTAAAATTATATATAATTTTATCATCGTGATATTTGGATGTTCAATATTCATTATTTATTTAAATTTTGTGTAGTCACAAATTGATGATACTTCTCATGATATTTCATTAATTCGTCATGTGTACCTTCACCCGTCACACGTCCTTGATCAATAAAAATAATTTGACCTGCTTTTTTAATCGTAGAGAGACGGTGTGCAATCACTATCGTTGTTCTACCTTTCATCAATACTTCTAAAGCTTCTTGAATTTTTTGTTCACTTTCACTATCAAGATTTGCAGTAGCTTCATCAAGTAACAGTATATCTGGATTTTTCACAAAACTTCTAGCGATATCAATACGTTGTCGTTGTCCCCCAGACAGTTTTAATCCACGTTCGCCCACTAATGTATCGTATCCTTCATCAAATTGCATAATAAAGTCATGACAATTCGCTAGTTTTGCATATTTAATTAGTTCTTCATCAGAGACGGTACGGTTAATACCATATAAGATATTATCTCGAATTGTTCCTGTCATCATAGAGTTTGACTGCATGACATATCCAATTTTGTTACGCCAATTTGTAATTGGAATATCATAAATACTTTCATTGCCATATGTAATATCACCGTTATCGATATCATACATACGTTCAATTAAATTAAAAATAGTACTTTTCCCAGAACCTGAAGGGCCAACAAAAGCACTAATATCGCCTTGAGGTATACGAAATGATACATGATCAAGAATCGTTTTTACATCATATTTAAATTCTACGTTATTAAATTCAAGCGCTCCATTCTCAATGTTGATATTAGCAATGGGTCTTAAGTGTTCCATCGGTTCAACGGGTTCTTGCATAATTTCATAAATACGTTGACTTGCGCCTACAGCTTTTTTGTAATCAGTAACTAGTGTAGATAAGTTCATAAGTGGCATAGATAACTGCATCACATAAAAAATCATAGCTATTAAAGCACCTGCTGTAATAGCACCAGTAGCAATTCTAATTGCTCCAAATCCTAAAATGACGGCTATCATTAATAACATAATCACACTTGAAATAGGTTGAATAATCGCTACTATTTTCGCTTGTCTTAAACCTAATTTATATATTTCATTTAAGTTATAATGTGCATTATTTAATTCTTTTTGTTCAGTATTAGAAATTTTTACTAAACGCATTTCTGTCAATACACGACCTAATAATCCGCTAAAATTGGCAATTTCTGCTTGGGTATGTTTTGAAATTTTTTGCATACGTCTTCCAAGTGGAATCATAATACTCATAAATATTGGAATAGCTATGAAAGTCAGTAAAGTCATTTGCCAGTCCATAATAAACAGCATAATAATAGAACCAATCAATGTGATAATAGCTGGTAGTAATTGTGGTAATTTTTGAGAGATAAAATCGTTAATGACCTTAGTATCATCAGTTAAACGACTCATCAACTGACCACTTTCATTTTTGTCAAAAAACGGCATTTTCAGTTTAATCATATGCTCCCATAATAATGAACGAATGCCATAAATCATTTTTTCTCCAATTTTACTTAAGAGATAAATACCTAAACCGCTAAGTAATGCATTAATGATAAATATACTTGCAAATAGAACGACAATATTCCAATTCATATTATTAGTAGAAAATTTATCTACTAAGCGACCTGTAAACAGTGGAATCAATAATCCGCTAAGACTTCCTAACGAAGAAATGACAACAGCAGTTATGATTAAACCATAGGGCCAAGACAATCGTTTAAATAGAAAAAATAATGGATTGTGTTGTTTCATAAATAAACCTCTTTAATCATCAATTTGTATTTGTAGTTTTGATATTATATTTAGTGTTTATCCTAATTTAAATGTATTTTAACTAGTAATGAGATGGGTTGTTCTTAGTATAGCATTTTATTTAAAATGTTTTATTACATAAAAATAGGAGTGCCCTAGAATTCGTTTTGAATTCACTGTTCACTCCCAAAAGGATGAGTCAAATCAAAAAATTATTGTTATCTACTTGATTTAATCAATGATTGAGAAATAGCTAAACTTCTAAGGCGTCTATATGTGCCTTTAATAAATTATTATTTTATTTTGCATCTTTTCCGTATAGCTCTTGTTTGATTTTAGTTGTTGAAATACCCTCAGTACGTTTTAGATATACAACTTCACATTTGTCTTTTAGGAAGTCAAATTTACCTTCCCAGTCATGCCCCATAACAAAAACATCAACATCATAACGATAAACGTCTGTTTCTTTTTGACCCCATCCATCTTCTGGAATCACTAAATCAACGTAACGAATAGATTCTAACATCATTTTACGTTGTTCAAAATCATAATAAGATTTTTTATTTTTAATTTGGTTAAATTCATCTGTTGATAAAGCTACAATTAAATAATCGCCCATTTCACGAGCTCTTCTTAGTAATTCTATATGACCGTAATGTAATAAATCATATGTACCATATGTAATGACTCTTCTCATATTTTCTTTCTCCTTTACAAATTTTTAACATTAATTAATAATCTTAATTTAGCATAAATATATTTAACATACCATTCATTTTATATTGATATGACCCTTAATCATTTATTTATTCATCATGCGTTTCAATGATTGCTTTCCACTAAATAATAATTTTTTAGGCATGACTTGTGCTTGAAAACGTAAAAAACCAGGTCGCCCAATGCCTACCTCAATAAGTGTATGTCTCCATAACTCATAAGTCTCACGTGTCCAATGAGTCGCACTTTGCTCTACAGCTTGGACTATTCTAAACAACGCTTCTCCAGAATAATTTGTATGTTGCATATCTCTGATATATTGAGTGATTTTTTCTATAATTTGAAGTGTCACTTTACTGTATTTTATTAAATATGCTTGAATGAGATAGCTGACAATTAAGTCATCCATTCGATAACTATAATATGCTTTTTCGTTAACAAGTAATAACATATCCATGACTTCACGTCGAACTTTTCTAGCATCTTCTAAGTAAGATATAAACGTATCTGCACGTTGATCTGTAATAGAACCTTCTCGCTCATTGTATCCATATACTATAAAAGGAACTAGCTGGATATCCCTTGCCATTAAATAAGCACGAGTGACAAATGTATGTTCTTCACAAAATACTACATCTTCATCAAATCTTAATGTATTAAATTTAGCTTTGAATAACTTGCCACCTGGTCCAATAGATTGAAGTATTTCTGGCGCTTCTGCTAATGAAACCATTGCTTCACGATGCATGTCTTCGTGTGTTGGAATGATTTTCCAGTCGCCATTCATTCCTCTACCGATTTGACCAATCACAATATCTAGATAATCATTTTTCTCATAATATTGAATCATTTGATCCATTTTTCCAGGTAAAAATTGATCATCTGCATCTAAGAACATAAAAGCATCGATATCATCTGACATTGCAGAAAGACCCATATTTCTACTTTTTGCTGCTCCTTGATTGTCTTGATGATAAACAATGAGATGTTTAACTTCTTTTTGCAATTCAGTTAACACTTGTTTTGTACGATCTGTTGATCCATCGTTAATACAAATAATTTCTACATCATGTGTTGTATCAATCGATTTAACTGCTTTTCGAATTGTATTTTCAGCATTGTATACTGGAATAATAACCGCTACTTTCATTCTTTCACCAACTTTTCAATAAATTTCAATACGTTTTCTAAGCTTTTTTCACTATTATATTTATGCCAATGTTTAAATAATGGTTTTATTTCTTTTTCATTATATTTAATCTTAGTCACTACTTCATCTATATGTTTCACTTTATAAAATGTTGGAATATCGCGATAAAATTGATTCAATCCACGCACCTCTTCATACTCATTTTCGTCAAACACATAAAATAATGTAGGCTTATTGAGTAAGCTAGCTTCTATTGGTAGGGAGCTATAATCACTAATAATAATATCCGCCATCATCATTAGTTCTGATGTTGTCGCAAAATGCTCACTATTAGGAATTGATGGATGAAGTTGATTAATGAGCGTATAGTTGGGTAATTGCCTTTCAAAATATACTTTATCAATTTGACGATTATCCATTTGATTTTCACGATAAGTAGGCACATATAATGCTAATTTATTAGGGATATTATAATATTTTTTTAATTTCTTTTGCTCCGTCTTAAGGTCTAATTTAAAATATTTGGTTAATCGAGGTAGACCCAATTCAAGCATTTGAGTGCTTTTAGCATCAAAAGCACTTTCAAAACATTTGCTCATTTCTTCTCCACCCACTAAATAATAATCAGTAGCATTATAAACGTTTTTATATTGTTGAACCATTTTTTTATTATGTAAGTCTACTTGATAATCCGTTAAACCAAAATTTTTTAAAGCACCGGAGGCATGCCATGTTTGGATAATTGTCTGTCCATTTTTCTTATGGTACCCCCCGAGCATAAGATAATATGTATCAATCACAATCACTTTTGCTGTACTTATCGCCTTGAGATGTTTCACTATATGACTATTTCCAGCTGGAACAAAAGATACATTTTTAAATTGCTTTAGCTTAGCCCATTCTTTTTCTTTAGCAATAACTGTTAGTTCATAACCTTTCTGGTTTAATTGCTCAATTATTGGCATAACGTCTTCGGGAAATGTCATTAAAATCGCAATATGATTCGATTTTAATCGTTTAAATCTAAAAATTTGGTTTACAATAGTAATAAGTGTCATATAAATATTTTTTATCACTACTCTTCTCATCATATAATCCCCCTACTCGTTAATAAAATAATTTTTAATATTTATAAAGAAAGAGTAGGACAGAAATACAAGATTTTGTCTCTACTCCTTATCATTTTCACATACATCTCTATCAACATCGTCTATATTTATTTATGATATATATGCTAAAGAGCTTGAAATGCAATCTAATACATTTCAGGCTCTCTACTAATAAATGTAAGTATTGATTTATCTAGCACGCATTTTATAAGAAATCTGCAAAATGATCTCGATATCTACGATGTAATATAGACCCTAATACAAAGAATACTAAAATAATAATAATATTATAAAGAAGTAATCTCCAATGTTCAATAAAGTACCATTGATGGAATAAAATTGCTGCACGGTAAGATTCAGCTAAAAAGTATACAGGGTTAAATTTCATAATGTCATTAATTACGCTACTAATTCCAGTATCTTTTGGTATCCATAAAATAGGGGACATATAAAATAAAATTCTTAGTAATGCTTGCATAATCATCTGTGTGTCACGAACTATGATTCCAAGTGTTGACGTAAAAAGTGCTACAGAAGCCACAAAGAAAAATGTTAGTGGCACGTAAATTAATAATTGTACAATATGGATAGAAGGCATAATGCCATTTCCCATACAAATTGCAATAATAAGTGCTAATAAGCCAATATGGCCGTAAAATTTACTTGTTACGATATAAGTTGGAATAATTGATAAAGGGAAATTCATTTTCGCTACTTGGTTAAACTTCGTAGATACTGATTTCGTCCCTTCAAGAATACCTTGGTTAACAAAGAACCACATGCTAATTCCTACTAGTAACCATAAAATAAATGAAACGCCGTGTATCGGTTGATTGCTACGAATCCCCATACCAAAGACAAACCAATATACCATAATTTGAAGTGCTGGGTTAAGTAATTCCCAAGCCATACCTAAGTAATTATTTGTATTTGTTATTTTGATTTGAAATTGTGCAAGTCGTTGCACTAAATAAAAGTTTTTTATATGCTCTTTAAAAACAGTTCCTACTGCCGACATTGAAATAAACCACACTTTCAATTGTAGATTCATAATGGCTTTTAATTTCTTTAACTACTGATTAAAAACATTTTATTATAAAATTTCTAAATCAACGTTTAAAATGCTTCATATGAATCCATTATATATTTACACAACTCATTAGTCGAAAATTTGATTAAGATAGACTTAATACGGAAAAGAAAGTAAAATTAATATATTATTTATAAAAAAGATACAAAATCTCATATACACTTTACACTAGGTTAATAAATTTAACAACTATTGAGTGATGTATTATAATCTATATAATAAATTATAAGAAAGGAAAAATCATGAACGTATCTGTTAACATAAATCATGTGACAAAAGAATATCGAATATATCGCAATAATAAAGAACGTATCAAAGATGCGTTAATTCCTAAAAATAAAAACAAAACCTTCTTTGCTTTAGATGATGTGTCTATTACTGCTTATGAAGGTGATGTGATTGGTTTAGTAGGTATAAATGGTTCGGGAAAATCCACATTAAGCAATATGATTGGTGGCTCATTATCTCCAAGTTCTGGAAATATAGATCGTCATGGTGAAGTCAGTGTCATCGCCATTAATGCCGGTTTAAATGGGAGACTGACGGGCATTGAAAATATTGAGTTCAAGATGCTTTGTATGGGGTTTAAAAAGAAAGAAATTAAAAGACTTATGCCTCAAGTTATTGAATTTAGTGAGCTTGGCGAATTCATTTATCAACCTGTTAAAAACTATTCAAGTGGTATGCGTGCGAAACTCGGTTTCTCTATCAATGTAACTATTAATCCTGACATTTTAGTTATCGATGAAGCTCTATCTGTTGGCGATCAAACATTTACTCAAAAATGTTTAGATAAAATTTATGAGTTTAAAGAAGCAAATAAAACGATTTTCTTTGTAAGTCATAATATCAGACAAGTGCGTGAATTCTGTACTAAAATCGCTTGGATTGAAGGTGGAAAGCTAAAAGAATTTGGTGAATTAGATACAGTGTTACCTAAATATGAGCAATTTTTAAAAGACTTTAAGAAAAAATCTAAAAAAGAACAAAAAGCATTTAGACAACAACTTGATGAAAAACGTTTTGTTGTAAAGTAAAAGAAAAGAGGTAGAGACCTAAGCTATTCACATGCTTAAGTCTCAGCCTCTTTTATTTTTTCTTCTTATTCTGCAATTTCCAAACTTTAAACATAAATTTAGGAATACTCTTTATACGACCAATTCGCTTCCAGTCAATAAGTAATCGGTAGACCCATTCAATATTTAAATTTCTAAAAAGTCGAGGCGCTCTTTTTTTAGTACCACTAAACACTTCTAACGATCCACCTATGCCCATCATTACTGTATGCTTAAAATTACTTTCATTTTTTTGAATCCATTCTTCTTGTTTTGGGAAACCCATTCCAACAAATAAATAGTCAGGATTGAAGCGTTGGATTCTTTTCACTACAGTTTCATCTGATAGATCAATATACCCATGGTGATACTCAAAAGTAACATTAGGATATTTCTGTTGTAAATTGTGTTGTGCTTGCGCAACAATTTCATTTTTTGAACCTAATAAATATACCTTTTGACTTTGCTCGTGTGCAAATTTAATACATTCTTCCATAAGTTCAATGCCTGGTACACGTCGCTTTAATGGTTGTTTTAATCTATTAGAAGCTTTAACTACACCTGTACCATCTGCAATGATATAACTTGCACTATTTATAAGCTTTCGATAGGTTACATGTTCAGAAGCATACACTACGATTTCAGGATTAGCAGTTACAATAAACAAATTATCATTTGTATTGTTTTTCAAAAAAAGTTTAACATTTTCAACCATATCCAACATTGTCACATTATCGAATTGCACGCCTAATATATCTACTTTATCGTTTTTTATCTTTTTTGGACTATACATTTACGTTAACTCCCTGCTTTCTTACCCTCTTTATATGTTGTAATGAATTTATAATCACCTCAACTTATTCATCGTATATTATTTTTACCATTGTATTCAAAAATACGTCTAAAGTCTAAACGACCAGTTTATTTTAATGATTTATAATAGAAGTTATACTATTAGCGTGAGGTTGATTATGGATTATTTGCAACAATTTTTAACTACGAATATTCTCTTAAACATTTATTTAGTCATTATTATAGCAATATCTTATATGATTATTCATCAAAATCGACATCGTTTGTTTAATCAATATTTAGACGTTTATTTAAATTATATTCCAGTACTGACTCATGAAATGGGTCATATTCTATTTAATAAGTTAAGTGGGGGCCATGCTAAAGATCTTGTCATTGTTGTACGCCCTAGTGAACGTAAAGAAACATTACAACAAGGCTATGCAATTACACAATCTAAATCAGTTACTGGACAATGTGTGACGACATTAGGTGGGTATGCCATGCCACCAATCATGTTAATGATAGGTTTTTGGACCATTCATTTTAACTATCCAAGCTTATTTTTAATCCTATATAGTTTGATATTTATGTATTACCTTATTTTAACGTCTCGAAAACTGTCTCCCGTTATTGTTTTAATTATTTTAATTTCGCTATTATACTTTTTATTGCAAGGCAATAATCAATTTATGATTTTTTATATCGTAGTCCTCCTATGCCATCTTATCTTAGGTGTCCTGTTAGGAGAAGTTTTGCAATCTAGTTGGACAATTATATTATTGACTTTCCAAAAAGTGAAAACACATTGGGATGGTAATACTTTAGCTGAATTGACACATTTACCCACATTATTTTATAGTCTATTTTGGATTATGATTAACAGTTTCTCTTTATATTTAATATACAAATTTATGATTTAAAAACGGCTCATCATATTCAAAATGAATAGATGACCGTTTGTTTAATTTTTCTCTACAAATATATTCATTGCATTATCATAACTTAGAATCGTCATAGTTGTATCATTGTTTATAATAATGACTTTATTGGTTTTATCTTTGGATACTATTTCAATGTTATCTCCAATTGACATATGCTTACTGGATAGATAAACAAGTAAATCCGTTCTATCGCGAACACGTTTAATGTTTACTATGTCTCCTTCATCATATTCAAGTAATGAGTCATTATACTTTTCTTTATAAATATGATTTCTTGGAATAACTCCTCCATGCGGACAAGTTTCAGGATAATTTAACAGTTTATCTATCCTTTCTAAAAATAAGTCAGAAATTTTATGCTCTAAAATTTCCGCTTCTTGATGCACTTCTTCCCAATTATAATTTAACACTTCAATTAAAAATTGTTCTAATAAACGATGTCTTTTTATAATATCGAGTGTATGAGAGAGACCTTCTTCAGAGAGTTTTACCCCTTTGTAATGTTTAGTTTCAACAAATCCAGCTTTTTCTAAACGACTTACCATTTCACTTACAGAAGGTGGTTTTATATCTAAATATTGAGATAGTATTTTATTTGAAACAAAAGAGCTATCACCACCATTAGTTAGAATTGCTTTGAGATAATCCTCTTTTTCTTCAGTTAACATGATTTCACCTCATAAACAGTTTCATCTTATTGTATCACGAATGATTGAGTAATGTGATTGTCTTCTATTATCTTACAATAAGGGGGATACACCTTAAATTTCAATTTTAAATTTTTCATTTATACTCAAAAAACCTAAGACACAGCGAGTTGTCTCAGGTTTTGTATTATTCATTATTGAATGATTAAATTAATCAGTTAAACTATCTACAATAACCATTTCATCATAGTTAATTGCCTCACGCAATTTTAAGGCTGTTGCTTCTGTAATTTCTTCATCACTAATAAGTTCAGTTAAAATACGACGTTGCTCTCTTAAAGCATTCAACTTAATTTTAGTAATTGAATCTTCAGAATGTGTGTTAAAGAAGTTAGATGGTGATAAGTTGTCTATTCTCATTAAATATCCATCGCATATCATACCCACTTCTAATTTATTGTCCTCATTTGCCTCCTCAACCAGTCGGCTTACTACATTATAATGGACTCTTTTATTGATTTTAGAAAGTTCCATTAAGTTTTCAGTAACACTTAATGAGGAAGCTGCATTTGTACGTGTGCGAATATGACGTTTCAAAAGTAATCCTCTCATTCCAACAATAATACGACGAATGAGTGAAGCTTGTCTATAAACTTGCGTACGTTCAGCAAAGCGCATATAGTTTTCTAACATACTTTCAGTAATGTCGCCTTCATCTGCTAATTTTTCAAGCGTTTTTGTTTCTACATTAAAAGCAATCCGTTGTAAACGTTCAAGTTCTTTTGAGTTCTCGTCATCTTTTTCTACTGATTTTAGGAAAGTCAATTTATCATGATACTCTTTAATGACATTTCCATAACGATAACTTGTCTCATAAGATGAACGTTTATTTAAGTAATCAATCACATGTTCTAAAATGTAAATCCTTGCCTCTTTAAAATTCATACTTCCTATTTTAGGTTGAGGTGCATTTTTCGTAACAAAAGGCAAAACAATTTGCGCAATTACTAAGCTTAAGATAACCATTCCTGAGGAAATAAAAAGTAAATCATTACGATACTTAAAAGCTTCATGATTTTCTAAATAGTAAGGTAACGTTAATGCAATTGCGAGTGAAATCGTTCCATGAACACCACAAAATGTCATAATTAACGCATACATACTTCGCTTAGGTGGCTTCTCTTTCGTACTTGTACTATCATCATTCATTAATTTTTGGAATGGACTGACTGATAGATAAAATAAAGGATATAGTACATAAACCCATATAAATCTAAATACATATACAGCCAATGCTACTAATAAAGTAATTCCTATTAAGAAAAGTAAGTTATGTGGTTCACTTTTAATAATTTTTACAATAACTTCCGGCACTAAGAAGCCAAGTATTGAGAATACGAAACCATTAAGTGCATAACCTAAAATATTCCACGTGTGGTTATAACTTAGTTGAAGGCGTGTACGTGTTTGAGAAATACGGTCACGTTCAAAACCATGAACAAGTCCAGCAACTACAGCAGCAATGATACCTGAAGCATGGAATAATTCTGCCACAAGATAGGTTACAAATGGTGTTAATAATTGAAGAAATACAAACATATTAATATTTTCAATACCACGTCGTGTTAACGTTAGACGGAATCGAACAAGTAATATACCGATTAACAATCCTACAATGGCCCCTCCTATTGAAGCAATTAAGAATTGTTGAATCGCTTCAAATAATGAGAAAGCGCCTGTAACGAGTATCCCTACTGCTATTTTAAATGAAATGATACCTGCAGCATCATTTAATAAAGACTCACCTTCTAAAATCGTCATTGCACCTTTTGGTAATACTTTACCTTGAGTAATAGCTTGCACTGCCGGAGCATCGGTAGGACAGAGAATTGCGGCAATCGCAAACGCTGCACCAATTGGTAAATCTGGCCATACTAAGTGAATAAATAACCCTACACCTATGACGGTAGTAATTACTAAACCTAATGCCATTAACATGACAGGTTTAATATATCGTCGTAAATGTACCCTAGATACATTAACACCTTCAACAAATAATAAAGGTGCAATGGTAGCTAGCATAAAGAGTTCAGAATCAAAATTGAATTCAACTGGTACAGGCAATATAAAGAGGATCATTCCTAATATGATTTGAATAAATGCAAGAGGTACTTTAGGAATAAAAGTATGAACAAAGGAGCTAACAATAACAACAGCTAGAAATATGAGAATCGTTTCAAATATTTCCAAACTTTCACCCCATTATTTCATATTTAATTTGAGATATAAGATACATTGTTATCTTATTTATTCTAAACGTATGTAGTTATTATCTACCATTCTTATGCTCTCAATTTAATATCAATTTTATCATTAAAATATATTCAGAGTAACTAACTTGCACTTTCAAAATAATTCACTTAAAAATTATTAAGATATACAATTATTCTTCTAAATCTTCAATATTTTTGTCACCTTGTTGTTTTCTTTCTTCAGATCTATGGTTTTTAATATCATAATACAGTTTTTCTCGTTGTTCTTCTCTTTTTTTAGCACGACTTTTTAACTCCTCACTTGTATTAAATTCTTTTGAACTTAATAAAATAGAAGATTGTCTTGGGGCATCATCTTTTCTATACATGTATGCTCCAGTTCGATAAGCTGCTCTAGCAACAAGGTGCATACCAACAGCAGATGTTAAATTAATAAAGACAATGGATAATAATAAACGAACACTAAAGAAACCTTGCACCGTCGTAAAGTATATTAATACCCCGATTAAAGTAAGTAATACAGAAAGCGTTGAGCTTTTCGTAGAAGCATGACTACGTAAAAAAACATCTTGAAATTTTACAATGCCTATTGCACTAATCACTGCAATAATACTTCCTAGAAAAATAAGGATAGACGCAATCAACTCAGTGACGCTTTTTATGAGTTCCATTGAATACCCGACCTCCTCCAATAAATCTAGAAATAGATACAGAGCTTACAAATGAAATGATCGCAATTAACATAATTGAATCTAAATACGCATCAGTACCATAAATCACGCTAACCACCCCAACAATGCACATAATTACAGCACTGGCTGCATCAAATGCTACGACTCTGTCTGCTGTGGTAGGACCTTTAATCAAACGAAACAATCCAATAATAAATGCAATACCAAATAATATTAAAGCTCCTGTACTAAAAAAGTTAGTCATCGCTTGGATCATCGTGACACCTCCATAATTAAACGTTCATATTGTTTAATACTTTTTAACAAATTAGCTTTTTCATTTTCAGAAATATCTATACTATGAATAAAAAATTTATTGGTTAATTTTGAAATTCTAATCACTGTCGATCCAGGCGTAATAATAATTAAAATGGTTAAAAATGTAATGCCCCAATCACTTTTTAACTCTGTTTCATATGTGAGAAGACCAGGATTCATATCTTTTGTTTTAAATAAAATATATTTAATGATACTAAGACTTGAAGTAATTAACTGATACAAATATATGGCTAAAAACTTAATAGCTACCCATATTTTTACTAAATAAAATTCTTGACCAAAGAATCGATGAAGTATATAAATGATAATTAATCCTATAAGATAGCCAGATACAAAGGTAGAGAATAAAAAAGAACCTTGGTCTTGAAAGAGTACCCATAGAAAAGCAATTAAGATATTCAATACAATTTGTCTCATTTATTCTCCTCCTTTAAATGTGGATTAACTAAGTGATGGAAGTAAGCATCATTTGTATTTAACTCTGTTGCATTTTTAGTAACATTCATAACAATTGGTGCCGCAAGACCCATCACTAGTACAACTACAGTTAGTATGCCAATCATACCTTTTCGATGAACAGGCAATGGGTTGTAATCAACTTGCTCGCCATCTGCATCTCCAAAGTACATAATAAATAGTATTCTAAATAGACTATACATTGCTAAAAGACTTGTTAAAATCATGAGCGCTAATCCAATATAATTACCATTTTGAACCGCACCTTGGAAAATAAGCACTTTACCAGGGAACCCACTAAATGGAGGAACTCCGCCAATCGCGAAAATCATAACGATAAATGCTACGCCAAAGAAAGGCTCTCTCTTTGCCAAACCATATAAATACTTATATTCTCTATAACCAGACATATAAACTAAACTACCAATAATAAAGAATAATAATGTCTTTACTACAATATCATTTGTTAGATAAAAAATAGCACCATGAATTCCAGCAAATGTATTTGATCCTAAGCCTAAAATAATAAAACCAATTGATAAAATAACTTGATATGCTGCAATTTTCTTTATGTCTTTAAATGCAATGACTCCAAAAGCACCGATAATCATCGTAATACAAGACATAAATACAAGTATGGGGTGTGTAATATTTGGATGTTGATCAAATAATAAAGTAAAGAAACGAATTAAAGCATATGCTCCCACTTTCGTCATTAAAGCTGCAAATAAAGCTGCGAGCTCAGTATTTAATACTGCATAAGCTTTAGGTAACCACATAAATAAAACTAACGATGCTTTTGAGCCAAATGCAATCATAAATACAATTGCAATGACCACTACCATTTCATTATTGTGAATATCATCTAAGCGTAATGCAACTTGAGAAAAGTTTAATGTCCCTACTAATTTGTAAAGTAAGCCAATACCTAATAAAAATAACCAAGAACCAATAATATTTAAAACAACATAGACAATGGCTGCTCTTAATTGTTCTATTGATTGTCCTAATGTTACAAGCACAAATGATGCAAGCAACATAATTTCGAACATCACATAGAGGTTAAATAAATCAGAAGTTAAAAAAGCACCAATCACACCGGTAGTTAAAAATAAAATAAATGTTGGTAAATAATAGCGATTCACACGTTCTTCAGCAGGTCCAAATCCATACGCCATAATTAAAGTCACTACAAAAGAAGCGACTGTTACCATGAGTAAACTTAAAGTATCACCTAAAAATTGAATACCAAAAGGTGCTTTCCAACCACCAAAATCTAAAGTGATTGGTTTATGATTCATCACATAAATCAATAAAGCTAGCGAAATAAGCGTATTAACCGTCATTGTTCCAATATATAAAATCTTCGAAACTCTATTTTTATTCTTCGTAAATACAAGTAATAATGCACAAAGAAGTGGTAAGAGAATCGGAAGGATTAATAAGTTACTGTTCATCATCTTCATCCTCCCTAAGCACATCAATTTCTGATTCTTTTGTAACACGATATGTTCGATAAACTAATACAAGTAAGAAAGCTGTCATACCAAATCCAATAACAATTGCAGTTAAAACAAGTGCTTGCAATAATGGATCGACATAGTTGGTATTTGAACCACGAATAAGCGGTTCTGTTACGTGGTCACTATAATGACCCATACTCATAATAATCAAATTACCAGCATGCGTATAAATCGAAATCCCTACAATAATACGAATTAAATTTAAAGATAATATCATGTATGTCGCTAAGAATACGAGAAATCCTATGATAAGTAATAAAATAAGATTCATGATTTACCCCCACTCAATGCCAACATAATTGTGACAATCACACCTACTACTGAAAGTACTATGCCTAATTCGAAAATCGTCACTGTAGTCATATGCATTTCATTAAATATTGGTAAATGAAGTGTAAATTCACTTTGATATAAAAATGATTTGCCAAAAAAGGTAGGCGCAATTGCTGTGATTAAAGAAATAAGTGCTCCAATAATCATTAATTTTCTAAAGTCGATAGGTAAACTATCCAATACTTTTTTTACATCGAAAGCTAAAAACATCAAGATAAAAGCTGAGCTAAAGACGAGACCACCAATAAATCCTCCTCCTGGATTATTATGACCTGCTAAATAAATGTAAAAACCAAAAGTAAGTAAAATGAATACAACAATTTTAGTTACTGTTTTTAAGACTACGTCATTTTCTTTCATCTTGACCCCTCCGATCTTTGTAATTTAATAATGTATAAATACCTAAACCAGCAATAATTAATACTAAACCTTCAAACATAGTATCAAGTGCTCTAAAATCACCTAAAATGGCATTCACAATATTTTTACCACCTGTGAGTTCTTTTGCATTCATATAATATTTAGAAATTGTTTCTAAACCATCACCTTGTTGTGCCATAAACACAAGTGTTACCACTGCGCCTGCAAAAATGAATGCTACAACAATTTTCATAATTTCTTTTTTCTTATCTGCTTTCTTACGTGAAATATTGGGTAAGCGTGAAAAACTAACAATGAATAATATTGTAGTCATCGTCTCTACTACAAGTTGTGTTAAAGCTAAATCAGGTGCTCTCATGATTAAATAAAATAATGCAACTGAATAGCCAATAATTCCATTTAATATTACCATCGTTAAGCGTTGTCTTATAAAGACAAGTGCTATACCAACAACACTGATTGAAATAGCAAGCAGTACTTCTAAAGGTCCAAAGTCAGTAACATACATTAGATGTAGTTTCGGAAATCCTACTCTTAAAAAACCATACGCTACAAATAGTGAAAACACTAAAAGCGTAATCACATTGTAGTAATTTAATCGGTTCGTCATTACGCCACGAATACTACAGGCAGCATAATGTTCAAATACACTATAAGCTTTACGATAGAAATTTGTAATAGATGCTGTTTTGATTAAGCGATGTGTTAAAACTTTCCAATTTACTTTTGTTGCTAAAATAATTCCTAAAATAATAACAATGATACTAAAAATAAGCGGTAAATTAATGCCGTGCCACTGGGATACATGTGGTGCCATCTTATCAACTTGGATACCTAAGTTTGTGACATTTCTTAATGCAGGTAAAACAATAGGATGTGTAAAGGTATTTGGGATAAAGAAGATAACAGGTAGCATCACAGCAAAAATCATTGCTGGTAAACTAAACAACCATGGCTCATGAATATGCTTTTTAGGAACCTCTTTTTCATTAAATTCTCCCCAATATGTTTCTTTTAGCATGTAAACTGCATAGACAAACGTGAATATACTTGAAATCACGCCTAATGCCACAATTATGATTGTTAAAATTAAACTAAATTGCTCTAATTCAATAGATTTAACTAAAGAATCAAAAAACATTTCTTTACTTAAAAAACCATTTAAAAATGGTACGCCCGCCATTGATAATGCTGCAAGCGTCATACTCACGTGCATTTTAGGAAAGAACTTTCTCATACCATTTAATTTTCTAATATCTCTTGTGCCCGCTTCATGATCAATAATACCTACGCCCATAAATAACGTACATTTAAATAATGCGTGATTCATGACATGGAACAGTCCTGCAAATAAAATTAATGTGTAAATTTTAGCCATTGGTCCACTTGGATGCTGCGCAATACCACCACCTAAACCAACCATTGTCATAATCATCCCAAGTTGACTAACTGTAGAATAGGCAAGAATTCCTTTTAAATCATATTGTCTTAAAGCTGTAAGAGATCCAAACATCATTGTGATTAATCCTACAAAAGTAACAATATAAATATAACTATTACTTAAGCCTAATACAGGTGTGAATCTAAAAAGTAAAAATATACCTGCTTTAACCATTGTTGCTGAATGTAGATAGGCGCTTACAGGGGTTGGCGCAGCCATAGCTTTAGGTAACCAAATATGAAATGGAAATTGAGCTGATTTTGTAAAAGCTCCAATAAGCATCATAATAATCATTGGAATAAATAAAGGATGCTCACTAATATGATGACCTTGCGATAAAATGTCAGTAATTGTATTCGTACCTGTCATTATGTACAACATAATAAAACCTGTTAATAATGCTAAGCCGCCAAATACTGTAATCATAAACGACTGTATTGCACCTAGCTGACTATTTGCATTACTATACCAATACGAAATAAGTAAGAAAGAAGAAACACTTGTGAGTTCCCAAAAGATATACATAAGGATGGTATTATTAGATATGACTATACCTAACATACTAAACATAAATAAAAGTAAGTAAATGAAAAATCTAGGTAAGTTGTCACCATTAGGCGTTAAATATTGAGTAGCGTAAAAGAAAACAGCTATCCCTATAATAGAAATAATTAAAGCAAACATTAATCCAAGTCCATCTAGTCTTAAATCTAAATTCAAATCAATGGCTGGCATCCAAGCTAGTTTAAAAGAAATAACTTTCTGATGAAGTACATTAGGAATTTGAGATAAGAAGTAAACAGAAGCAATCACTGGAGCGAATAGGGAAATATATCCTGCATAGCGTCTTAGAGGTCTAATAAATAAAGTGATTAGAACAATACCTATGATTAGTAAAAGTGCCCCTAGTAAATAAATTAAACTCATCAAAACCCTCCTTTTTATAAATTCAAAGCAATAATTGTATGATGATCTTCTTTAGGTGACAAACCAATAAATTTCAAAGTTTCATGCGTAGTCTGGTGTCCTAAATACTTTTGAATAATAGCTATAGATACACCTGATTTATAGGCATGATATGCAAAAGTTTTCCGAAGAGTAGTCAACCCAATATGTAAAAGGCCTAATTCTTCGGCTGCGTGGTGAATAATTCGATAAGCTTGCTGACGTGAAAGTTCTTTATGTGTACGAAGAGACTGAAATAAAAGATGATGATCTTTCAACTGATTTTCATAGATATATGTATCAATTTCATTTCTTAAATCAGAAGGAATCATAATTTTGATAAATGGGGCACCTTGTTGAATCCAAGCTGTCTTTATTTCTTTATTTTCCTTATTCTTTACATCTTCAACTTTAAGATGTAATAAGTCAGTAAGTCGCATACCTGTATGTATAGCCAATTTAAATAAAAGATAATCTCTGTCTGATTTCATTTGTAACACGTGATACATCTTCTTAATATCATTCTTTTTCTTAATAGGTTCTACATAATTCATTTATCCACCTCAATAAAGTTTCTTATTCAATGATATATCATATTTTAGTAACATTAAAATATTTCGCTCAATTATTTTCGGTTTCAAGTTACTTTTTTAAAAAATATTTTCGATATATAAAGTGTAAGGAGGTGAAAATAAGATGAACGAAATTACTCAGTTATCAGTTATTTGTACTCACGTTACACATGATACAAATGGAAAAGCCAAAGAAATTAAACGTCGATTTAATAACATTAATACACGTGCTTCTGAAGCAGACATCAAATCATTTGTAACAACAATTTCAAATTTAATTGAAGAATCTTTCGATAAAGTTGAAATTGTAAAAACTCAAGGTTTAGTTTAATGAATGGTTTTATTAAAAAAGGAGGTATGAACAATGTCAAAAACTTTAGAACTTATATTTAAGACAAATCTAAACAAAACAGCTAAGTTACAATTACCACAAATTTCGGCAACAATAACAGAATCTAATGTACAATCGGCAATGGAAAATATCATTAAGTTAGATGTTTTAAGATTTACTAGTGGCGCTCCAAGTAAAGTCGCTTCAGCGCAGATTGTAGATAAAACAACAACAGTTTTATTTGAATTAAATTAATTGACGTAGTAGACGTATGTTACAATGTCAAAATTTACTTAACGTCTTCTAAACAGTAGATTGAGAATGGATGAAGAGTTCTAAAAGAATTCTATCCGTTCTCTTTTTTAGTATAGAATTTTTTTAGAAATTTACGTATAATAATCGTATTTGATAGTAAAGACATGGGAGGAATTAAGTTTGCTTTTTCTATTTGTACTTGGAATTATTGCTGGTATGATGGTTCCTATTCAAACATCGATTAATTCTAGATTAGGTCGATTTACAGAATCATCTTTTTATGCCTCTACGATTTCTTTTTTTGTTGGAACTCTATTTTTATTAATACTCAATATCACTTTTAATATCCAAATGTTCTCAAGCTCATTTTATGCTGGTCACTCTATTGATTATCATTGGTGGGTTGGTGGCTTGCTTGGTGTATGTTTCTTAACGGGTAACTTATTACTCCTTCCAAGATTAGGTGCAGCACTTACGGTTGTGATGACAGTTGCTGGTCAAATCATAATGGGTGTTATGATTGATACATTGGGGTTACTTGGGGCCAATCAAACATCTTTTACTTTTTTAAAAGGTGTGGGGATTATTGTTTTATTATTCGGAATTCTTCTTATGAACCATATACCTAAAAATAAACTTAAAGATAAAAGAAATATCTCACTTTATATTTGGTTGTTAATTGGCTTTATTTTCGGATTTGCGCCTCCGCTACAAACTACAATCAATAGCGGGCTTTCAAAGCAAATGCATTCTTCTTTATTCGCTGCACTAGTTTCTTTTACTGTTGGAACTATTGCCTTATTTATTCTAACAATAATATTTAATAGAAGTTTAAAAATTAAACTATCACAGCAACATCTCGGTCGTATTAAACCGCTTTATTTTATTGGTGGAATTTTAGGCGTCATCTTCGTTACATCTAATATTATATTAATGCCCTATTTAGGTGCTGCTCTTACAACTATTGTCGCAATGCTTGGCCAAATGATAATGGGTGTCATTATTGATCACTTTGGCATCGGTGTACCTAAAAATGAAATGACTTTCCGTAAATTTATAGGATTAATCGCTATAGCAATTGGTATTGTTTTATTACGTTTATTTTAATTGCTACTAAAATCAAATCTTTATCTAAATTTTCGTCTTCTTAATGAAATAATTGAGAAGACTTTTTTGATGTCATCATTTAATTATGTTGTATTTAGCTCCAAACTTGTATAATAAATACATATTAATGTTTAGAGGTGATTATATTTGAAAAAGTTTTTATCCCCCTTACCAATAATGGTAACCCTCCTTCTCCTTCTTATTATTTCGTTTGGATTTTATATTTATTCTAAGATTCCCAAAACGACTCATTTAAACAAAATAGAAACGATGACTGTAAAACCACATTATTCTCTTTCTTTTCAAGGCGTTCAGCAAGCTAAACAAAGTTATACACTTTATTATGAGCCCTCATTAGGTATTAGTTCAGATATTCTAGTAAAAAATAACGAAACTATATCTAAAGATACACCAATATTTAAATATTATAGTCCACACATTGAAAAATATATTCTTGCAAAAAAAAATCTTTTATCTTCAATACAACATTCAAATAAAATATCCTCCGATAACTTCAACCAACAAGTTCAACTATCTAATGATATACTCAATTTACAGCAACAACTTCAAACACACATTTATGCTCCTATTAAAGGTCGAGTCACTCTACTTCATCCTTTTCCTTCAAAATCTCATACCGAAATTATGCAAATTAATAGTGATGAACGAATCATTCGTGCTAAAATCAATGAATCTCAACTTAAACAACTTAAACATAATCAACTTGTTCAAGTTTCTATTAAAAATACTAGGCAATTTGAAGGAAAAATTTTATCTATTTCTTCTATTCCTTATAAAACTGAGCCATCTTCCTCTTTTTATTATGTAAATATTTCTACAGATCCTTCCTACCCTATTGGATACCATTTTGATCTTCATTTAGGAACAACAGAATATGAATTACCCAATAAAGTCATTTACAATAAAAATTATGTTCTAGTTATACATAATAAAAAAATTATAAAAAGAAATATTAAATATATTAAAAGTAAAAAAAGTGGGTATATTACGGTATCCAATGGATTAAGTATTGGAGATAAAGTTATTACACATCCTTCTGCATCTTTATTAGAAAGTACCGAATAATCTTTCACTTTAGTATATTAAACTTTAATTTTATAATATGGAGCATCATAATAATTGTTCTTAATTAAATCTTTTATAAAATTTGCTTATTTTTATAAACAAAGTATTAATTAATCAAAACATTGTTTTATTAAGTGCATTTTCGTTTACTTTCTAATTTTATTTAGTTATAATTAACTAAATAATATAGAATTAAATTAATTTATTTATTCTTAATTATTAATAGCTTTTTAAACTAATAGATGACGTTATATATAGATAAATTTAACGGATGCATAAAAAATAGAGAGAATATTAGTTGGGGAGGTCTTAAAATGGCTATTTCAAAAATCAATGACTGCTTTGAATTATTAGCAATGATTACTTATGCAGATAAATTAAAAAGCATTATAAAAAAAGAGTTTTCAATCAGCTTTGAAGAATTTGCTGTTTTAACTTATATTAGTCAGAGTAAAGAAGAAGAATATTATTTAAAAGATATTATTAATCACTTAAACTACAAGCAACCTCAAGTAGTAAAAGCAGTGAAAAATTTATCTCAAGAAGATTACTTCGATAAAAAACGTAATGAGCATGATGAAAGAACAGTATTGATTCTTGTAAATGCAACGCAACGTACAAAAATTGATGAGCTACTTAATAGAGTTAACAAACGAATCGAAGAAGCTAATAAAGAAACAGAATTATAATAGTAAACTATAAAGAGACTAGGACTTAAAAAACCTAGAATAATAGAGTCCGGGACATAAAGTATCTGGATAAGTG
>NZ_KV821088.1:0-7616 GCF_001815595.1 Staphylococcus sp. HMSC070D05
ATTAAGTTCCCATTTTAAGGGTTCAGTGCCATGACCTCCAACTTTTTTATTATTCTTTAACATCATAGCCTTGATCTTCAATAGTATCATGTAAGTCTTTCGTTGAAACGAGTTCATCATTATAATCTACACGAACTTCGTTTTTATCAAGGTCTACTTCAGCAGTTCTTACACCATTAATTTTAGCTAATGCTGATTCGATTGTATTTTTACAATGGTCACAACTCATACCATCTACTTTAATAACTTTATTAATCATTGATTGTCACCTCCGAGTACTTCATAATGACTATACCCATATTTTACGCTTTTTAAATTTTTATGAAAGTATAAAGTTTAAAATTCATTTATAATTTCATTCGTTTTAGACGTAATGCATTAGTTACAACGCTTACAGAACTTAATGCCATCGCTGCACCAGCAATCCATGGAGCGAGTAAGCCCATAGCAGCAATAGGAATACCAGCAGCATTATAACCGAACGCCCAGAAAAGATTCTGTTTGATATTTCGAATGGTTTTATGACTTGCGTGAATCGCTTTAGGAACTAAGGCAATGTCTCCACCTAAGATAGTAATATCAGCTGCTTCAATTGCGACTTCAGTACCTGTCCCCATGGCAATACCAATATCTGCTTGAACTAAAGCAGGTGCGTCATTAATACCATCGCCAACCATCGCAACGTTCTCACCTTTATCTTGAAAATGAGCAACATGTTTAGCTTTATCTTCTGGAAGAACATTGGCGATAACATGATCAATACCAACTTCATTTGCGATAGCTTGAGCTGTAGAGTGGTTATCACCTGTAATCATTACCGTACGTAAATTCATGTCTTTTAGTTCTTGAACCGCAACTTTGGCTTCAGATTTAACAGTGTCTGCTACAGCGATATAACCACGTAATATCTGGTCATATGCAATCAACATGACCGTTTGTCCTTTTTGTTCAATTTGGGTAATCTCATCTAATAAAGGTGCTGTCTCAATATGATGATTTGACATTAATGATCGGTTGCCTATGAATAATGTCTTATTATTGATTGTAGCTTTAATACCGTGACCTGGTAATGTTTCATAGTGCTCTATATTTGTCAAAGTAAGCTGTTTTGTTTTAGCGTACTTAACAATCGCGGTTGCTAAGGGATGTTCAGAATTATTTTCAGCTGAAGCTACATATTGTAATAAAGTATCATCACCTTTAAAGTAAGTCACTTCTGGTGTACCATGTGTCAACGTACCCGTTTTATCAAATACCACTGTATCAATTTGATGAGTACGTTCTACATATTCGCCACCTTTAAACAAGATACCTTCTTCTGCTGCACGTCCTGTACCAACCATGATAGAAGTTGGCGTTGCAAGTCCTAATGCGCATGGACAAGCAATCACTAATACAGAAATCATGGCAACGAGAGCACCTTCAAATTGACCAGGATGAATGAAAATAATCCATATGATAAAAGTGAGTACGGCAATACCAATAACAATAGGTACGAAATAGCCAGAAATCATATCTGCTAAGCGTTGAATAGGTGCCTTTGAACTTTGGGCTTCTTCAACTACTTTAATAATATTAGATAAAGCGGTATCTTGACCTACTTTTGTTGCTTGAACGGTAATGACACCATTTTTATTTAGTGTTGCACCAATCACTTCATTATCAACTGTTTTATCTATAGGCATGGATTCTCCAGTTAACATGGATTCATCTACTGTTGTGCTCCCTTTAATGACTTTTGCATCTACTGGAATTTTTTCTCCTGGTTTAACAAGTAATGTGTCTCCAACTTGAACATTTTGAAGCGGAACCATTGTTTCTGTTCCATCATCTTTAATGAGACGTGCTTCTTTGGCTTGTAAGTTTAATAATTGATTTAAAGCATGTGTTGTTTGTGATTTTGCACGTGCTTCTAAATACTTGCCAAATAAAATTAAAGTGATTAAAACAGCACTGGTTTCAAAATAAAGGTGGGGCTGTGCATTTGAGTCTAATAACCATTTACTCATTTCGTAAATACTATAGAAATAAGCTGCACTCGTACCAAGTGCTACAAGTACATCCATATTGGCACCACCATTACGTAAATTCTTGTATGCGCCAACATAAAATTGCCATCCTATAATAAATTGAATGGGAGTGGCTAAGATAAATTGAAACCAAGGATTCATAAATATTTCAGGTAACGGTACATTAAATAAATGAACAAGCATCGTTAAAAGTAATGGAAAAGCTAATATTGCTGAAATAATGAGTTTATTACGTTGTCTCTTTAATTCTTGAACTTTACGAGAGGCTTGTTCTTTTTTTGATTGTTTAGGTTTAGCATCATAGCCGAGATGTTGTATTCGTCCAATGAGCGTATCAATATCAGTTTGACCTGGATAATAATCGATGGTTGCTTGTTCTGTGGTTAGATTGACTGTGGCTTGCTTAACGCCTGTTGTTTTATTTAATACTTTTTCAATACGATTAGAACAAGCGGCACACGTCATACCTATAACGTCTAGTTCACTTTTATCTGTTTCAACGTCATATCCTAATTTTTGGATTGTTTCAATAAAATCGCTTACTTCATATTGATCGTTAGGATAATCAATGGTTGCTTTTTCAGTTGCTAGATTCACTTGAGCATGAACGCCATCTATTTTATTCAATCGTTTTTCAATACGATTAGAACAAGCGGCACATGTCATACCAATGATATTCAAGGTGATTTGATGATTTTGAGTCATATGTTCAACCTCCTACCACCTTCAATATACCCCCTTAGGGTATATTAGTCAATGATCTTGCTTAATAAAAAAAGAACAATGTTACTCTAAATAAAATGAGTATATTGTTCTCTTATTCATAATAGCTATTCATATTAAAAGAAATCAGAGGGTTTAAAATGGCTTAAATCTAAATCTTTAAAATTATTGAAGTTAGGATGAGTGATAGATCGTACAAGTTCACCACTTTTAGCTTCATTATAGTATTGGTTGGCTTCATTCATTAAATCATGATCTTGAACTGTTTTTACAATCCCTAAAATGATGAGAATGGTAATGATACCCTTTAGAATGCCTTTCATGTTGTAACACTCCTTTTTATCTTTATCTCTATATGAGACGCTTTTTAGATTAATTATATTATAAAGACTCTATGTTAAAATTTCATGCATCTCTAGTACGGACTTTGTATCATTCAAAAGTAGTAAGCATAATCATTTTGTTTTAAAAATTAAAGAAATGGGAACGGTTAAGTAAATAAAGAAGGAGTGAAGATGTATGGACTTATTAAATTTTCATAAAAAAATTAAAGGTTATACACAAGAAAAACAACCAGGTTCTGAAAAAGATATGAATCCTAGACCTATTGCTGAAATGGAAGAATACAAGGCAGACGGTAAACTAAAAGGAAAAGTCGCATTAATTACTGGTGGTGACTCCGGTATTGGTCGTTCAGTAGCTATTTTATACGCCAAAGAAGGCGCTGATGTCGCTATTGGTTATTATAATGAACATGAAGATGCTGAAGATACCATCAATCGTTTAAAAGAAATCGGCGTTAAAGCAAAAGCATACTCTCATGATTTAAAAGATGCTGATCAATCAAAAAAACTTATTGAAAATGTTGTTAACGATTTTGGCGGTCTTAATATATTAGTAAATAATGGCGGCGTGCAATTTCCTAATGAAGACTTTTTAGATATTAAACCAGAACATTTCAATGAAACATTTAAAACAAATATTTTTGGTATGTTTTTCTTAACACAAGCTGCAGTACCTCATTTAAGTAAAGGTGATGCAATTGTTAATACAACAAGTGTAACGGCTTATCGTGGTTCTGGTCACCTTATTGATTACTCAGCCACTAAAGGTGCTATTGTGTCGTTCACACGTTCTATTGCAACATCATTGATGGAAAAAGGAATTCGTGTTAATGGTGTAGCGCCAGGTCCAATTTATACTCCATTAATTCCATCAACATTTGATGAAGATAAGGTAGAAAATCAAGGCGGAGATACACCAATGGGTCGACGTGGTCAACCTGCTGAACTTGCACCAGCTTATGTGTTCTTAGCAAGTTATGCAGATAGTTCTTATATTACAGGTCAAATTATCCATGTTAATGGTGGTGACTATATTACATCTTAGTGTGTAGTACTTATGAAGATAATAAAGTATTCTGTCTACGTATAGCGTGGAGAGAATACTTTTTATATTTATAGAAAGAAAAGAGGAAAAGACAATGACTGAAAAAGAAAAAATGTTAGCACATGAATGGTATGATGCAAACTTTGATAAGGAATTAAGAATGGACAGACAGCGTGCTAAAGACTTATGCTTTGAATATAATCATACACGACCTAGTGATATAGAAAAACGACAAGCGGTTTTAAAAGAATTACTTGGCTATGAAGCGAAACAACTTTCAATTAGCAGTCCATTTGACACAGATTATGGTTGGAATATAAAAGTTGGAGAAAACGTGTTTATCAATAGCAATAGTTATTTAATGGATGGTGGTGGCATTACGATTGGCGATAACGTTTTTATAGGACCATCATGTGGACTATATACAGCACATCATCCACTCAATTATCAAGATCGTAATAAAGGATGGGAATTGGCAAAACCTATTCATATAGGAAGTAATATTTGGTTTGGTGCGAGTGTGACAGTGACACCAGGTGTTTCAATTGGTGATGGCTCAGTTATTGCAGCAGGTAGTGTTATAACAAACGATATTCCACCGAATAGTTTAGCTGCTGGAGTGCCAGCAAAAGTGATAAGAACCATTGACCAAAATGAAACGATAAATATGCCTAATCATTTTGAATAATAGAGTAACCAACCTTTAAGCAGTAACACTTATGCTTAAAGGTTGGTTTTTATATACAATAACAATATGTATTGAAATTAAATATTTATTGTATAATATAATTAAATGATATAATTGTAGAGTGCTGAATGTGTGTGTGACTATATGTGAATCATTGAAATAGTTCAATTCATTTTAATGAAACAACTTGAGAGAAATAAAAGCAACTTAGAAAGGATAATGAATATGACACTTAAGACATGTCTTACAAATCAATTAAGACGTAAATCGAATTTTTTATTTACGCCAATACAAAGAAAAAATAAATCTGCTTATACAAGTAAAGTAATGACTTACGCTAAATATTATAAAAAGAATAACGTTAAGGAATATCAGATACTATATCAAGTGAGAGATGGAAAAAGTATCACAGATAGTCCATATGCAATATTTAAAAGTTTAATTAAGCAACCCCGTTATCGTAAATATAAACATATATGGGTAGTAGATCATCACGAAACATTGTTGTTTTATAAAGCAAGATTTAAGCACTGTAAAAATGTAGAGTTTGTTATTAAAGAATCAAGAGAATATTTGAAAGCATTAACGGAGAGTAAGTATTTAATTAATAATTCTACTTTTCCATCCTATTTTATTAAAAAGCCAAAACAAATGTATATCAATACATGGCATGGGACACCTTTAAAATATATGGGATTAGACATTGAAAATAGTCTTTATGGTTCTCAAAATATTATTAAAAACTTTTTAAGTAGCGATTACTTAATTAGTCCTAATCACCATACGACGACGATTTTTAAACGAGCCTTTAGACTTGAACATATTTATGGTGGAGAATTTTTGGAAATTGGATATCCTAGAATTGATTTAACTTTAAATTCAAATCGAAAAGATGTTATTAGCGAGTTGAATCATTATCTTCATATTAATAAAGAACAAAGTATTTTATTGTATTGTCCAACTTGGAGAGGCGAGGATGTCAATGCACCAAAGGCAAGTTTAAATCATATCGTTGAAGAAGTTGAAAAACTTAAACATCATCTAGATTATCAAGTATTAGTCAAAGTCCATCCTTATGTATATAAAGACGCGCTTAAAATAAAAAGTTTAAAACCATATTTAATTCCTGATTATTTTGATACCAATGAAATATTAGCGATAGTTGATTTAATGATTACAGATTATTCAAGTATCTTCTTTGACTATTTAGTAACCAATAAACCGATTGTCTTCTATACTCCAGATTTGCATGAATATCAATCATCACGAGGCATGTATATTGCTAATCGCGACTTACCCGGTCCTGTCGTTCATCATATTGAAGATGTGATTACAGTGATTAAGCAAAAAGCATACGATGATGATTCAGTAAAGAAAAAATATCAATATTTTAAACATCAATATACCTATCTAGATGATGGAGCTGTTACTGAAACACTTATTAACATACTATTCGAGGGTAAACGTAAACGTCCTAAACGTAAGAGCTGTGCTAAGAAAAGAGTGTTAATTTATCCTGGTGGTATGAAAAATAATGGTATTACAACGTCTATTATTAATTTATTAGAAAATGTCAATTATGAAAAATATGACATTACATTGTTTACTAATAAAAGTAAACATCTTGAAGTTGTAAATAACTTAAATCGTATTAATAAGAACGTTAGAATTATTTTGAGAGTACCTCCATTAGCAGCATAATTGAAAGAAACGTATAGTATCGATTTCGTAAGACAGAGAGGATTAAAAAGTATGTTAGAACATTTGATATATCCGAAGAAAGTATACGAAAGAGAAATGCGAAAAGTATTAGGTCATAGCCAATTCGACTATGCGATTGATTTTAGTGGGTATTCTATGTTTTGGGCTAATTTAATTTTAGCAACAAAAGTAAAACGTAAATTGATTTATTTACATAGTGATATTAAAGCAGATATGGAAAGAAAAGTTAACGGTGTTAAAATACATTATCAAAATTTAAAAGGTGTACGCTCGCTGTATAGTCAATTTGATCAATTAGTATGTGTATCAGATGCTTCTAAAAATCAAAATAAACAGAAGATCAATGATAAATTATTGAATAAAAAATTTGTCACATCTAGAAATACGATTAATTTGAATAAAATCAATCAACTAAAATTAGATGACTCTGAAAAATTTGAAAAACAACACCAATCCGTACTCGTACGCATCAATAATGGCGATATAAGTTCAGTACCATTTAAGGAAGACGATTTCAAAATTGTAACTGCAGGACGATTATCACCTGAAAAAGGCTTTGACTTACTTATTGATGCATTTAGTAAAGTACATGTCAGTCATCCGCATACAAAGTTATATATTATGGGGGAAGGTCCTATCCGTGTTCAATTAGAAAAACAAATAAAAAGGTTAAAATTAGAAAAATATGTCTTTTTATTAGGTCAAAGAAAGAATCCATACTATATCATGAAACAAGCAGACGTCTTCTGCTTAACATCTTATTATGAAGGACAATCAATGGTATTACTTGAAGCATTAACTTTAAAAGTTAATATTATCGCGTCAGATATTATAGCAAATCGCTATGTACTCGGTAATGGTAAATATGGCACTCTTGTGAGTCATGATATTGATGATATCACAGTCGCATTAGAACAGTGTATTCAAAAACAACCCTCTCAATATGAAGTATTTAACGCACAAGAATATAATCAATTAGCACTTAAAGAGTTTTATAAACTACTCAAATAGTAAAAAACGGTTAGCATAATAATAGGCACTGAACCCTTAAAATGGGAACTTAA
>NZ_KV821089.1:0-23940 GCF_001815595.1 Staphylococcus sp. HMSC070D05
ATATCATTCCCACTAATTGGGGTCAGTCCAGTCATACTCCAACTTTTTTTATTTTAATTTACTCTTAGTTTAGTCGTACCACTAGTTAAAACATCCATAGTTGCATCAAGTGCATCTACTATGAGATTTTTGACGGCCGCTTCTGTATAGAAAGCAATATGTGGTGTTAAAATAATATCTTCTCTTTTGATAAGTTGCTTTAACAGTACATCATCTATCTCTTTTCCACGATAATCACCCGGGAATAATCCTCTTTCATATTCATATGTATCTAACGCAGCCCCTTTAATTCGACCACTATCTATAACAGAAAGTAAAGCTTGTGTATCTACAATTGATCCCCTCGCCGCATTCACAAATACGGCACCTTTTTTAAATTTTGAAAACACAACGTTATTAAACAAATGATGATTATATTTCGTAGCTGGAATATGCACGGTAACAATATCAGCTTCTTTAATTGCTTCTTCTAACGTATCTTTATAATCAACGAATTTCGCTAAAGCGGTATTTGGAAATGGATCATAAGCGACAACCTTACTGTTATAACCTTTTCCAAAAATGTCTGCCACAATCGAACCTATGCGTCCAGTACCAATTACTGCCACAGTTAAATCTCGGATAGATTGAGATAATATAGAAGGTTCCCAACGAAAGTCATAATTGCGTACTTTATGTTGAATACGTTTTTGATACCTTACAATATTGATGGCTTGTGTAACAGCAAATTCAGCAATTGAACTTGGAGAATACGAGGGTACATTTGAGATAATAATGTCGTATTTAGTAGCTAAATCTAAGTCATACGTGTCAAATCCTGCACTACGTTGTGCAATTTGCTTAATTCCATATTGTTTCAATTTCGCAAAAATCTCTTCTGAAATTGGATGTTGTTGAGATAACGATAGACCATCAAATCCTTTTACAGTATCCACTGTTGTCTCTGTTAACATTTCTTTGGTTAAATCAACATCAACATTGTTTTGTTTCGCCCACTCGTTAATATAGGGTATATCTTCATCTCTTACACTCATAATTTTAATTTTGGTCATATTTTGATCATCTTCCTTCATAATTTTTTAACGATGCTTTGCTTTATACATATCAACTAGGTCAATTAATCTACTAGCTGCTTCTTCTAACCATTTATCGTCTAATGCAAGTGAGATACGCACGTAATGTTTTCCATTTTCACCAAATGGTATACCTGGAGCAACTAAAATAGATTTCTCTTTTAATAAATATTGTTCGAAGGTTTCACTATCATAACCTGGAGGTATACGTAACCATGAATAGATACCGCCTTTAGAATGCACAAATGGTAGATGGGCTTCACTTAATTTTGCTTCAAACTTATCTCGACGCCGTTTAAATGTTTCATTCTGTTCTTCTAAAAATTCATCATAATGATTAAGTGCATACGTCGCTGCATCTTGTAACGCACCAAACATTCCAGCATTTGTATGCGTTTGATATTTCTTTAATGCTTGAATCATGTCTTTATTTCCCACTGCAAAACCTACTCTGAAACCGGACATATTATATCCTTTTGAAAGTGAGAAAATTTCAATGGCGACATCTTTACCGTGTTCTGAAGCAAGTATGCTTGGATTTTTAGCATCAAAGCCAAAAGCACTATAAGCAAAGTCGTGTACGATTTTTGTTTTTGTATCTTTGAATCGTTCAATTGCTTCATCAAATACTTCTTTTGTAGCCGTTGAGCCTGTTGGATTATTAGGATACGTTAAATAAACAAGCGTTGTGTTGTCTAGTACTCTCTTATCTACATTATCCCAATTGGGCAAATAATCTGGGGGATCTAAATTTAATGAAACCGGATTGGCATCTGCAAGCATCACTCCTGCTAAATAATCTGTATATCCAGGATCCGGAAGTAACACATTTTCTCCAGGATTGACCATACATGTAGGTAACGCTACTAGTCCATTTTTTGTACCATATAAAATACATACTTCATCTTCTTTATTTAATGTCACATTGTACTGACGTTGGTAAAAATTAACAATGGCCTCTTTAAATGATTCTTTACCATGAAAGGCACCATATTTTTGATTTTCAGGAATGCGAATCGCTTCAGAAAAATGCTCAATAATACCTTCTGGTGTTTCACCATCGGGAATGCCTACTGCCATATTAATAAGTGGTAAAGGGCCATGTTCTACTTTACGGCCCATCGTTTTTCCAAAATAGCTATCAGGAATGGCTGCTAATCTTTTTGAAATAACCATGTTATTCCTCCTTAAATAAAAAGCTATATACCACTTTCGTGTGGCATATAGCTTCATGAGATATATGTCACTTATCTTTGAGGTTATTTGTTATCCTCTTGGAGTTAGCACAGTACTTTATATTTATGAAGCCTGTTGCTGAAGTTTCATTGGGCCAAATCCCTTCACTTCTCTCGATAAGTTCTTACGTATTAAGTCTTATTTTAACATTATACTGATAATTGTCAATTTTCAGATTTATTTATTCTATTTCATATTCTTTATATCTTCTAACATAGCCTCTGCTGTTATTTTAGCACTTGTTAATACAATGGGTACGCCTGCACCTGGATGTGTACTTGCGCCTGCAAAATATAAATCTTTATAATCACGGGACACGTTAGGCGGACGGTAATAATTACTTTGTGCTAAAGTAGGCATTAATCCAAAGGCTGTGCCGAATTTAGCATTATAATGTGTTTCAAAATCTAAAGGTGTAAAAATAGTTTCGGATACGATATCGTTACGTAATCCTTTAAGTGATTCAATTGTTTCTGCTTTTTTATAAATTTCATTTTTAACCTGTTCAATTATGGCTGGATTATTCCAATCGATTTGACCATTTTTAAGCTTAGGTACTGGCATTAAAATGTACATACTTGTTTTTCCTTCAGGAGCCAATTCCTCATCTTCAACGGAGGAGAAGTAAAGATATATAGAAGGGTCTTTCGGCAATCTTCCTTCAAAGATATCGTCAATATTCCCTCTAAAATCTTCAACAAAAATCACATTATGCAAATGAACTTTATCTTTCAAATCTCTGTTTATTCCTGCATAAATTAAAAATGCAGAACATGAATAATCCATTTTATCTATCTTTATATGTATTAAGCAAGAAATTAAAAATATTATATTAAAAAAATAAAAAAAGGAGAACGACATTGTCGTCCTCCTTTTTTGATAACTCGATGCCCTATCCAGTTATCTACTTAAATCTTACCACCAACCGTGGCCTTGACGGAAAGCAATTGCTGCATCCCATGAACCATAACGTGATTTAGCATAGTTAACCATACCTTGAGTTTGTGTAGCTACTGAACCAGTACCCCAAGCTTCTTTAGTTTGACCTAAACCTCTGTAACCAATTGGGTTAACAGCATTTGGATTACCACCAGATTCCGGCATTACGATAGCATTCCAAGCAGCTTCAGTACCACCGTTAGCTAAGAATTGAGCTTTAACTGATCCACCAGTTGAAGCAGTTGAGTATGAAGTTGTTTTTGGTGCTGAGTATGAAGTTGTACGAGCACTGTAGTTACTGTAGCTAGACGTTCTTTGTACTGGAGCTGAAACAGCTTTTACATTTGAAGTGCTAGCTTGGTTATTTGAACTTACTGATTGAGTTGAAGCTTGATTATAAGAATCAGTGTAGTCAGTAGTTGATTGAGCTGTATCAGCACCACCAGTGTAAGTGTAGTTCCAAGACCAAGTGTTACCATTTGAAGTGAAAGTATATTTGAAACCATCTTGTACGAATGAAATATTGTATGCACCAGCTTGTACTGGGTGAGCATTTAATTCAGATGGGTTATTTTGAGCTAAGTCAGCTAAATGAGAATAGTTAGTTGTTTGTTCAGATGCATGTGCACTGTGATCGTTTGTTAAAGCATATCCTGTTAAACCTAAAGTTACTGCTAATGACGAAGCGATTACTGTCTTTTTCATAATAAATAATTCCTCCAAAATTGAAATATATATTTTCGTTATGTTTCATTCTTTATTTAAGATTAATTTCTGTTTTGATTTGTTGTTTAACTTTTGACAATAGCTACTATAACACAAAATTTGTAGAATAGTATTACGTTTATTTTACAAAAAATTACAATTAACCCATCATTTTGTAATATTGAAATATATTAAATATTTCCTGTAATATATAAATTCTATCAATATGGAGTTTATTTTTATTATAAATTAACGTTTTACAATACTTTCTTACAAAATTTACAATACTTTAAAGCCATTAGTCATATTACAAATTAATATTTTGTTACATTACTGTAATATTTTTAAAATGTAATTGGCTATTTAAATTTTTTACTTTTGATAAAAAATAAAAGCTTGTGCGTAATAAGTTTCCTTATTTACTTTTAATAATCTTTTACTCCCCAAAGTATCTTTTCACAATTACGAATAATATATTTTAGTATTTCAATACGAGAGGTTTTTTTATGATCAGCAGGGACAACAAGCCATGGTGCATAGGATGTATTTGTTTTCTCAACCATATCATGACTTGATTCCACGTATAAATCCCATTTTTCTCTATTTCGCCAGTCTTCATCTGTAATTTTCCATTGTTTATTAACATTTTCTTGACGATCTTTAAAACGTTTTAATTGTTCTTCTTTATCTAATGTAAGGAAGAATTTTAAAATAATCGCTCCTTCATCTGTCCACATTTTCTCAAATGCATTAATTTCATCATATGCACGTTGCCATTCATCGATAGTAGCAAATCCTTCGACACGCTCTACTAATACACGACCATACCAACTTCTATCGAATAATTCAATGTGTCCCGTTCTTGGCATATCTTTCGCAAATCGCCATAAATAATGATGTTTTAATTCAACATCTGTAGGAGCACTAATGCCATTCACTCGATAACCCGTTGGATCTAATTTTTCTCTAATTCGTTTAATATTTCCGCCTTTGCCAGCTGCATCCATACCTTCAAATACTAAAATAAGTGGAATCTTTCTATCATATAAAGCGAATTGAATTTCTCTCATACGATTTTGTAATTCCTCAATGAGCTGTTTATATTCATCTTTTTTTATTTTATCCACCTTTCTATCAAAAAGGTGTGTTTTAAAATTAGAATGAAATTTACCGTCTCGCTGTTCTTCTTTTTGCTCATGCTTCTCAATCGCTGTTTCAAGACGTTTGATAATATGTTCATACATTGTTTCAATTGCTTTTTCTCTTTCAGTATAATCAATGATTTCCCATGCTTTATCATTTTTTATAAATTGACGCATATCTTTAAGATAAATATCTGTTGAAAGTACATTACTATATTCTTGCACTTTCCAACGCATCAGTGGATTATCTTTGGTTTGTTGAATATGTTCTTGACGTTTTTCTTCATTAATTTCTATGAAAAACTTAATGATTTCATACTGATCTCGTTTAAGCATATCTTCAAAAGAAGAAATTTGTTGTTTGAGTACATCATAGTCTTTATATTTATCGTGTTTAATTTTATTTTCTCTATAATCTAGATAATGAGAATACCAACTTCTAAAGTAAATATTTATATCTCCTTTTTTAGATAAGGTATTCCAATATTTTTGTAAAAATTGATATCTTAAATCATCTTGCTTAGGTGACTGTGTCGCAATAAATTGTGTATACTTCGCATCTAAATTTAATAATAATTCATTAGATAAACGTGTTTTTCCAGACGCTGGTACACCTTCGAATAATATCATGACTGGGATGCCTAATTCATGTGTACGTCGAGTTAACTCTGCTGTTTTTAATGCTAAAGTTTCAATTTTTTTCGTCATTAACGCTTCATCCTTTAACTTCATGTTCTCTATTACATTGTAACATGATTTATTTCTTAAAAAAGAAAGTGATAGATGAATTCATCTACCACTTTCTCAATTTTTTATCCCATAAATTTATATATATCATTTGTAAATAATTTTAAAACTTTACGTAAGATAATGTCTAAAATATATGCAGTAACTAATGGTACAACAAAGAATGCAATAAAAATTAATATCACTTTCATCATCGCTGAATCAATATGTAAAAACTTAAACGCACTAATTGGCCCAATCATACCAATAAAACCAAATCCTGCAGATTCTTTTGTTCCTGCAATACCTATGAGACTACCCACTATACCAGAAACGGCTGCAGTAATTAAAATAGGTAACATAATAATTGGGTATTTTACCATATTTGGCATCATCATTTTCACGCCACCAAAGAAAATAGAAATTGGTACTGCAACACGATTCACTTGACTTGTGCCAATAAGTAAAACGGCTTCAGTAGCTGAAATACCAATTGAAGCTGAACCTGCTGCCAAACCTGTAATACCAATGGCAATAGCGATGGCTACTGTTGATAATGGGGAAATAATAATAAAACTAAATACCATTGAGATTAACATACACATCAATACAGGTTGTAATTCAGTGAAACTATTAATCATATTACCAATCGCAATATTTATAGTATGTACATATGGTAGGATGAGCACACCAATTGTAGCTGAGATACCTCCAACAATTGTTGGATAAACAATCAAGGCCATGCTTCCTACGCGTTTTTCAATAAGTAAAATAAATAACACAGCAATAGCTGCAGTAATCATCGTATTGATTAAGTCTCCTATACCTGCGATAATCCAAGCTCCATTCTTAAATTGAGCAGCGCCACTTCCTACATATGCCGCACTAGAAACAACGGCAATCGCAAGAGGAGTCATATTAAATTTAATCGCAATTAACGCACCTACTAATGCTGGCACTGTAAACTGTAAAGCTTGAACCACATGCAGTAGTGTTGCAAAAATAGGATGGTGATGCATAAGCGCTTTAAAGATTTCACCTAAAATAGCATTCGGTACTAACCCTACCACAATCCCAATAGCCACTCCGGAAAGTACTCTAAAAATAAAATCTCCAACGCTTATTTTTCTAAGTTCTGTTGTCATTCTTATACCTCCTATAATATTTTATTGTTATATTAAGTAATGATAAAAAATACTATAACACATTTTCTAAATTTTCAGAATATTTATTTTATCATTTTCTTAAATTTTTCTGGTTTTATGGATATTTTAAGAATTTTGACCAATAATATGTATGTAATTTAAAAAGAAAAAACGAGTTTCTTCTATTATACTAGTTTAAAACAGAACTATTAATCATACTCTTTGACAACCTACTTTGTTCGTTTAATAATTTAAAGTAATCACATTTTACAATGAAAGGAGTGTCTTTGTGCCAAGCAATAAAATTGATCCGAGAGTTATACGAACAAAACAATTACTCGTAGAAGCATTTTTAGATGTGTCGCAAGAGAAAGAAATGACCCAAATTACAGTGAAAAACATTACTGATCGTGCTACTGTTAATCGAGCTACATTTTATGCCCACTTTAATGATAAATACGAAATATTAGATTATTCATTATCAATGACTATTCTTAAAGATATTAAAGAAACGTTATCTATTTCAGATACGCTCAACGGTCAAATTATCTCTAAATTATTCGTCTCAATAGCACATTACTTAGAAAATGTACAAAATATTTGTAAACTGAACCGAGATACTTTTTGTAATCATGCTCATAAATGCATTAATAACGAGTTAGAAGATATCTTTACGCTCATGTTACAACATAAATATCCCGAGCACGATTCTAGTATTATTGAAAATAGCGCAAGCTTTTTAGCCGCTGGTTTATGCGGATTAGCAAGACATTGGTTAGATACAAGTGAACTATGTGCTGAGCAATTTATTGATCAAAACTTACCATTTTTACTTCACCATATTACAAATCTATAATTCTATAAACAACACTTACAGTCTTAATGATTGTAAGTGTTGTTTTATAAAAAACATGTGACTTGCATAAAATGGTTATTTACGTTATATTATAAACAACACTTGTTGTTTAGTTAATAAGTGTTGTTTATATAAATTTTAGTTAGGAGGGATGATATGTCCAAGATAGAAGATCATGAGGGTTTTAAACGTACCTTTAAAAATCACACATTAACATTAGGCTTATCCATACCATTTGATAGTAAAAATAAAGAGCATATTGATTTTAATGAACAAGTGAAGTTTGCACAACAAGCTGAACGTTTAGGATTTACAAGTTTATTCGTGAGAGATAATCCACTTTATAGTCCTCATTTAGGACCCGTAACTGAAAATTACGACCCATTTATTTTCCTAACGTATTTAAGTGCGTTTACCTCAAAGATTGCACTTGGAACAAGTAGTATCGTGGCAACACTACGTCATCCTATCCATTTAGCTAAATCAGCAGCCTCGCTTGATCTTATTTCCAATCAACGTTTATTACTCGGTATGGCTACCGGTGATCGCGCTTTCGAATTCCCTGCATTTAAAGTAGATGAAAGTGCATTAACAGAACGTTATCAAACAACCATTCAATCATTAAGAGCGCTTTGGCAATCACATTCACCCAAAATTTCAAATTCGATTTTTGAATTATATGAGGATTCTGGATTACAAGTATTGCCTAAACATCGTACGATTCCGATGTTTGGTACAGGTTACTCAAGACAGTCTATGTCATGGATACAAAAGAATATGGATGGTTGGTTATTTTACGCTCAACCATTTCAACAACAAAAAGCACTCGTTGATAAATGGCACACAGGTACGCCTTACTTCAAACCATTTATCAATGTATTACTCATAGATTTATCTGACAATCCTAATGAAACGGTAACTGTAATTAAAGGTGGTTATCGTACGGGACGAAAAAACCTATTACAAATATTAAAAGCATATGAAGCAATGAATACAAATCACATCATTTTGAAATTTATAAATCAAAATCGTGAATTAGAAGACATGATAGAGGAAGTTGGAACATATATTACTCCCCATTTTCCAGCTCATACAATTTAGGAGGATTATTTAATGAGAGAATTATTAGAAAGAATTAATCAATTAGCAAATAAAGAAAAAGTGGAAAACTTAAGTGTTGAAGAAAAACAAGAACAACATCAATTAAGACAAGAATATTTAGGAATGATTAGAGGCCAAGTACTTCATACTTTCTCAACGATGAAAGTTGTCGATCCACTTGGCCAAGACGTTACACCCGATAAAGTGTATGACTTAAGAGAAGAATACGGCAACATTCAAGAAAACTAAAATTTTATTATCAAGACTTAGACTGCCTTCAAAGTTCTGACTTTGAAGGCGTTTTTTATGTCCATATTTTGAGTAAAGTTCTTAATTGAATCACAGCTCATTTTGTTGAAACCCTTTCCTAGGGAAACTATAAAGTAGTTCTTTGATTTTAATAATTAAAACTACTTAATAAAGTGATTGCTCACTTATATTCGTTTATGCGACTAATTCTATATGCCACTCAACAAATATATTTCATAGTCTATCTATCGTAGAATAGTTCAAGCCACAAATGTTTATTTATAAGATATATTCAGGTATAGAATCAAACATCATAACTTATCACGATAATAATTATGATATTATATAAAATAAATATATAATAATATATGAAACAACTAAGAAGGTGCATCTATGAATAAAGTATCAAGTAAACACCATTGGGAAAATGTATGGAAGCTTTCTAACAACAAAGAATCATATAATTTCCCACCATCAAGAATTGAAAGAGCAAAAGATAAATTAAAAACATTTATTTATAATGAATATTATTTTAGTCCAGGCGATAAAGTATTAGAAGCTGGATGCGGGGGATGGGGCCATCCTATTCAAACTTATTGAGAAATATAAAATTGAAGGACATGGTATTGATATTTCTGAAAATACAAAAAGTATTGCACCTGAGTATATGATTAAAACTGGAATCAAATTTAAGTATGTTATCGGAGATGTTCAAAATTTACCTTACCCTCAAAATACATTTGATACAGTTATTTCATTAGGTGTTATAGAACATTTTCTAAACCCTGATAAAGTCATGAATGAAATGTATAGAGTATTGAAAACTAATGGACACCTTATATTAATGACACCAAATAAATATTCGTTTGGTATTTTAGATAAGAAAATAAAAATTTTATTAAAAGTTTGGAAATTTGGTTATCATACGGAATATAGCGTAAATGATTTAGAAAAGATAGCTAATAAATATGGTTTTAAAGTAGTCTCACGAAATACTGAACTACGAAAGACTTCTAAGAACGACTCAATCAGTTTTAAACTGATTGAGTCAATTGATCAAATATTAAATGTTTTTAATAAAAATTTTGGATTCTACAATTATATCTACCTCATAAAGGAGGTAGATAAAAATGATTATAAATCATATCAAACTTCAATTTAATGAGACAGTTACAAAATATGATTCTGTTTTAATTGTTTTAACCTATCAAGGACATCTTGTTTTTGTTAAAAATAAAAAAAGAGCATGGGAATTAACAGGAGGTAAGGTAAACCATAATGAAACGATGAATGAGACAGCTATCAGAGAGGCTTATGAAGAGTCTGGCGCTGTCATCAATGAAAGTGATATAGACTATTTAGGTTACTATATACTACCAAATGGCCATACCACTACAATTACAAAAGCTGAAGTAAGCTATTTTAAAGATATACCGAAATATTCAGAAACTACTGAAAGAATACTTACGAAAGAACCATTAGACAAAAATTTATTATCATTTCAAGATGGGTTATATGAAGAAATTTTTAAATATTTAGGGGCATACCATGAATAAGGTTAAAAAAGGGTATTTATTTAATATTATTTCCGTAGCAATCATGTCTTTAACCCCAATATTAAACAAACTTTCACTCACTGATTTATCACCTATTCAAGCAAGTTTTTTTAATGCTTTGTTTTCAACTTTAATATTATTAATAACTGTATTACTCGATAAAAGTAAAATAAAAATCTATCATAACAAATTTATATGGCTCTTAGGTATTACTAATACAATAGGTATTTTACTCCAATATGTAAGTTTAAGTTTGTTAGATCCAGTTAGTGTCGGATTATTAGGAAGATTTTATATTATATTTGCGTTGTTTCTTTCAGTGCTCTTTCTAAATGAAACGTTGTGCAAAAACGATACCCTTCCTATAATTTTTGCTGTTATAGGTTCATTCTTGATTACTCATTTTTCAGGTGATTTTAACAGTATATTAGGTGTGATTGCCACCCTATCTTATACATTCTTTTTTGCGCTAACGAATATGTTAGCTAAAAAGACCGTCAAAGACATTGATTCTAAAACCATCTTACTATACAATCAGGCGACTTCTACTTTGTTGCTAGGTATCATATTAATTGTGACTAATCATTTACATACCATACATATAAGCATAGGCTTGTTCTCTATTTTACTTTCTGCTTTGTGTAGTGGCGTAATAGGACTTTTATTCTTTTATGAAGGTTTGAAATACATTTCGTTTCGTGAAGCGAATATTATAAGAACCCTCAATCCTATATTTGTGTTTATATTTTCTTTCCCGTTTTTCCCTTTACCATTAACGCCTAAATTCATAACCGGCGCGATTTTAATCATTATTTCTATCATTTATATGAATCTATATAAAGATAAAAAAACGTCTTCATGATAACTTTTTCATTAAAAATGCGCCCCACCCTTAGATCTCATTCTAACTTTGGGGCGTATATTAATTGGCGTATTTTATAAAATTAATTGAACTAACAAACTAAGAAACTATATTTATGTCCATCTGGATCAGCAAATGTTGCACCATAATATCCTTGAGAAGTCTTAGGTTCATCAATCACCTTACCACCTAATGCTTCCACTTTATGCATTAATTCATCCACTTTATTATTAGTTTTAACACCTAATGATATAATCACTTCATTTGGTTGTTGTGAAACGGACGCATGCGATACCTTTTTG
The DNA here is from genome assembly GCF_001815595.1 of Staphylococcus sp. HMSC070D05. Taxonomy (NCBI): domain Bacteria; kingdom Bacillati; phylum Bacillota; class Bacilli; order Caryophanales; family Staphylococcaceae; genus Staphylococcus; species Staphylococcus sp. HMSC070D05. The sequence continues at coordinate 11,893 of NZ_KV821089.1, forward strand.
AAATGGTTATTTTCAATTAAGATCACAATCATTTGTCCAATTTGTATGCCAATCATTTTATCTAACATATCTGGATTTTTATTGATTTCAAAACCTAAATTTCTGTAAAATTGCTCACTACGTTCTAAATCTTCTACATGCAAATTAAACCACATTGATTGAATCATGATGATTTCCTCATTTTCAAAAAGTTATTAAAACCCCACTTCACTAATCCATTGTTCTAACGTTAAATGATTGGGATTAATATTATCCATCTGATTAAAATCAATCACATAACCTTTCTCTTCAAGCCAACCACGTTCACCAGTACCACTTGAAAATGATCCTTTAATTTCTGTAGGTTTACCTGTCACTGTGGCAAATGTTTTAACCATTTCATTTAAAGTGAGTTCATCAGAAGCAATTTCAATAGTTTGGTGGTTATATTTATCAGTGTTTGCAAATACATTGGTTGTAATTTTAGCAATATCTATTGAAGAAATCATCGCAAATTTAACATCTCTATCGATAAATTCAGGAATTACAATTTCTCCATTTTCTACTTTAGTAATTCTTAAGAAATTATCCATGAAAAATGATGGTTTTATAATAGTATAATTTAGTGAACTATCTTTAAGTTCATTCTCAATATCAGCTAAGACTTCGAAATGTGGACCTGTACGGTCACGATTGACTCCACCTGCAGTGCTATAAACAATATATTCAATACTTTGTTGTTCCGCCGTTTGTATAATCATCTTACCTTGACGTAGTTCCTCTTCTACATTATCTACAATAATAGGTTGAACACTATAAACGCCATACTGACCTTCCATAGCATGATTTAAGCTATCTTCATTACTTAAATTACCTTCGAAGATTTCTAAATTCTCATTATCAATAGATGTTAATTTTTCATTATGTTTATTACGTGTAAATGCTCGTACTTGCCCACCATCTTCTAATAATTGTTTTACTACAGCATGATCTTGTTTTCCTGTAGCACCAATAACTAATATACTTTTGTTCATTACTCATCTCTTCTATTGTAAAAATCAATAATCTTCTTTTTTGCTTTTTAAATATGAATATTCTTTTGGTATGTTCCCATTTTATTTTATATTGTCATTAATTAAATCACGGATGTCCCAAATTAAATGCATAAACGTGTGTAGTTTATTTCCAAAAAGACGAAAGAAACACTTCGGATTAAGATGACTTAACCCGAAGTGTTTTATTAGGCTAATATTTGATCCATTGAGCGATTCACACTATTTGTATACATACCACCAAATTTAACTAAATGCACCATGAATAAATATAATCTATAGAACTCTAAACGTTTTTCTGCTCCTTTTCCTAAAGGATAATGTTTTTCATATTCATTATAAAATTCTTGTGTAAATCCACCGAAGACAGTAGTGATACCTAGGTCAAATTCTCTATCTCCATATAACGGTGCTGGATCAAATAAAGCAGGACGTCCATCTTTTAAAAACATATAATTACCGCCCCATAAATCACCGTGTAAAAGAGACGGTTTACTGTTATGATTTTCTAATTCATGAATCATAACAGAACGTACTTGTTCGTATACTTTATTATCTTCTTCGTTCCATAAATTTTTACGTAATAGTTCATCTCTTAAATGGTCCATACGACGTTCTACGAAAATTTCACTCCAAGACTCTGACCATGTATTATCAAATGAGACATCAGCACCTTCATAAGGTAACTCGAATCCAAACTTACCTTCTGACTGTTGATGACTATGCATTTTGGCTACAAGTTGTCCTAATTCTTTTTGACTTCCTTTACTGCCCTCTTCTAAATAACTGAGTAATAGATACGCATCGCCATTAATTTCGCCATTTTCAATCACTCTTGGTGCTGTAATATCTGCTTTTTCAAATGCTTCTAATCCAGCCATTTCGGCAGCGTAGAAAGAGGATTTACGATTTCTTTGAACTAATAAAAAATATATATCATCGTTTGTTGTAATTTTAAATGCTTCATTTACATCTCCACCGCTTACTGGTGAAATATCTTGAATCCCCTCTAAAGGCAATTGATTTTTCCATTCTGATTTCATTAATTATCCTCCTTAGTCCAATTCTTTATCTACTATTCTATTACCTAAATAGAGGTTCTTTAACCTTTGTCATTCCAAAATGATATAAAGTTAGGCAATTTTTCAAACACTTTCAAATTAGACTATTCATTTTTAAGCGAACGTGCTAGTCTATTAAAGGAATGTTTTTTCAATGATATTAAATGAGGATCGTAAGCCTCAAATACAATGAAATGGAGCATTATTATGTACAAATTAATTAAACCTCTTTTATTCAAAATCGAACCTGAAAAGGCACATGGATTGACAGTAGATGCCTTAAAATTCACTCAGAAAAATGCTTTTTTACTACCTTTTGTAAATAAATTATTTACATATGAACACCCCTCTCTTTCACAAAACATTAAAGGGATAACATTTAAAAATCCAGTTGGTTTAGCTGCTGGTTTTGATAAATCATGTGAAGTGCCTAAAGCACTTGAAAATGCTGGTTTTGGTGCTCTTGAACTTGGTGGCATTACACCTAAACCCCAAGATGGCAATCCTAAACCGCGGATGTATCGCTTACTTGAAGATGATGCCTTAATCAATCGTATGGGCTTTAATAATATGGGTATGAATAAAGCTTTATGGAATTTAAGACGTCATGCTTACGCGATTCCTGTAGGTTTAAATGTGGGCGTTAATAAAACGACACCTTACGAAGAACGTTATCAAGATTATATTAAAGTCATCGATGCATTTAAAGCAGATGTATCATTTTTCACTGTGAATATTAGCTCACCTAATACTGAAAATTTACAAAGTTTCCATGATAAAGATGAATTTTCAATGTTATGTCATGCTTTAACAGATTATAAAGCACAACATGAAGTGAATGTCCCAATTTTTTTAAAGCTCACTTCAGACTTAGAACTTGAAGGTTTTAAAACTATTTTACCTCAAATTACTGAAACCTTTGATGGTATGATTTTAGCTAATACCACACGTCAACGTGATGGATTATCTTCTCCAAATAAAGTAGAAGACGGAGGATTAAGTGGTCGACCTTTACTTAAACGTAATTTGGAACTTGTAAAATGGGCTTATCAACAAACGAATGGCGAGTTTTTAATCATTGGTACAGGTGGTATTTTTAGTGCGCAAGATACTATTCAAATGATGCGAAATGGTGCATCACTTGTACAAATCTACTCATCTCTCGTGATAGAAGGCCCTGGTTTAACTAAAAAGATTAATCGAGATATTGCTAAATATTTAAAAGCAAATCATTATAGTCATATTAGTGAGATTATTGGGCTAGATGCTAGACGTTAAAATATTTCACTAAACGATATAGTGCGTTATACTAATATTACACGTAGCACGTACGATTGGAGGATATGTTGATGACTATAGAAGATAAACAAACAAAGTTACAAACTAAAGATAAGCATAACATTGAAGATACCAAATCTTCTCAAGAATACGATAATAGTATCGGTTACAATGGTGAAAAGAAAACAGCTTTGGATCTTGAAATTGAACGTGAACTATTGGAAATGATGGAAAATAAAGATCCTGAACCTGAAAAAGAGAAGAAAGGTATAAAAATTGCTGGATTACTATCTGCCCTTGTTATTGCTATTTTAGCTATTGTGCGTTTTATCCATCGTACGTTATAACTAAAAGCGAAGGAGTAAGAAAGAATATTTAACTCATTCTCTCTTACTCCTTTTTAAAATTGTTCTAAAAATGCTTTAGCTTCTCGATTAATTTTTTTAAAATCAATACCTTGTTCCATTGCTGCAAATACACATCCGCAATAACATTGTCTAAATATATTATAATCCTTACACATTTCTATAGATCGTTCATAACCTTTATTTTTCTTAAAATCACTAGGTAAATAATATGTATTGTATAATCGTTGAACTTCCATACCGAGTTCGTTAATTAATTGAGCATTCTTTTTAGGAGATAATGTTAATGCACTACCGAAATAATCATATCCATACTTCACTGCTGCTTCTGCGACAAGCTCTAAACGCATCTCAAAACACGCTGTACAACGTTTTCCACCTTCAGGTTCTTCAGTAAGACCACGCGATTTCGCCATCTTCATAAATTCATTGGGCTGATAATCAGCTTCAATATATTTTACCGAATGTCCAGTCTTCTCATTAAAATCTTTTACAAATTGTGCTTGGACTTTGGCACGTCTTAAGTATTCATTTTTAGGATGAATATTAGGATTAGCGAAATAAATAGCAATATCTGCATACTGAGATAGATATTCTAATGTATATGTGCTACAAGGTGCACAACAGCTATGTAATAAAATTTTAGGGCGAACTCCTTCACGCTCCCATTGACTAATCAGTTTTTTCAATACCTTATCATAATTGATTTTTTGATTTTTCATCTTCTTAATTATAGGTTCAGCATTTAACATTTCTCATTTCTCCTTATAAAATATTATATATTATTTTTAGTTTGGGACTTATACAATAAGGATATATCAGATACTATCGATTCACTATATCTTGAACTTTTTTAGTAGTGTAATCTTCTATTTCTTTGAAAATTTTTATTGTTATATGTATTTTTTTTATTATTTCTTAAAGATGGTGATTGCTTAAATCCATTAATGACATGCGTACCTTATTGAATACATACATTTTGAGCTAGAACAAGTTTACTGCCACAATGCTTACAATAAGCCACTAAAACCACTTCCAAATACTCTGCGGCGTAATACTCCGAAATCATCGAGTTGACTCATTAACGATGATGCAAATCCAATAATCATGAAAAATATAATAACACCGTAAAAACTAGGGATACCTCACTTTCTATTTACACTATATTTAGTAATTAAATATATACATGATGTAAATAATAAGATAGTTGAAAATACTCCCCATGCCCTACTTAAAACATAAAATTTTAAAAATAGTGAAATAAATCCTAATAAAAGTATAAGCACTGATAATGTATTCGTTAAAATAAAGTCTGATAAACCTTTTTTAATTTGAAAAGGTTGAAGTATAGTTAAACGTATCACTCCATAAATAATAAAAAAAGAATAGCTACAGCAATAGCGATGCCTAGTATTACTCTTAGAATAATAGCAACTGCTCCTGAAACGATATAACCAAAGCTACCTTCAATAATAAAATGCATAAAAAATCCTAAAATAAATAAGCCCACTATCACTAATAAAGCTAATAATGAATAAATAAACGCATGATTACATTCAATAATTATATCATGCCGTTTAAATACTTGTTTAAAGAATGTCTTACTTTCTTCGACAACAAATTTAACTTTTTGACTTGAAACACCAGGATGACCATAACGTTGCTGGTAAGATGTATCATCAGGTGTATCTTGCGTTTGAGACGACTCAATATTGTTATGTTGATTCACTATAGGCTGTTCTTTTGATACAGCATTTGACGAAGTAACAGAACGTGAATTAGAGTGATTTATACTTTTGTTTACATGACTATCCAAGTTTAATGATTCTGGTATTGCTGTTGTAGATAGTGTGACCTGATCTAATTTTGTTCCACATTATCCACAAAATAAACCCCCTTGTTGATATAACTGACCACAATTTGGACAATGCACCCTATATACCTCCATAAACATAAAACTCGAAATCATTATATCATTAAATTGAATTTCTCAAAATATTATTTTCATAAAATAAAAAAGTTCGAATCTTAAAAGATTCGAACTCTATAATATATTATTCAGCTTCTCTGATTTCTGCATCGATATCTGCATAATCAATTTCAGTATTAGTGAATGTTTTATTATCGATCGGGAAGTGTTGTTCAAATGTTTCGAAGTTTTGAATTTCAACTTTTACATCATCTACTTCAAAATCTAAAATGTGTCCACCGAAATTACGATCATCGTTGGCGAAATGGATGTGGAAACCACCAGAACCAATGCCATGGAATAATTCAGGTGTAAAGAAACCAATCACTGTACCGTTAACATCTTCCTGAGTTTCTTCAGGTTGTCTACGTGCTGAATCAATTAATCTTGTATATGGTGGTTCTTGTTTTGGCATCATACGAACATGCATTTTTTTAAATTTACCAGTGATTTTTACTGCTGAGAATAAATTATCGCTTAACATATGTTCTTTAACTTCATTTAATACTGTTTCAGAATCTTTATTAGAAGTTTCATAAGATTCATCTGCTTCAAATTTAGTAATTGTTGCAAAAGGTGTTAATTCATCACCTTTAAGTTTAACGAATTCTTTTTTTTCATTTGCATGGTAAGCTTCTCCATTAATGAAGATAACTTCACCGTCTGAACCTGTAAGTGTTGCTAGTCCTGAATCACCATGTTTTAATAATTCATCGATTGTTGCAGTTCCTTCTAATAAACCTGCCATCAATGTACCTAATGTACCATGTTGATATAATACATGACCCATATTAATATTCACTCCTATTTTTTAGAAAATTAATTTAAAGAATCTGGTAACATATTTGTTGATAATTTAATATTATCTTTATAATTTACTGGAATATCAATTAAAACTGGTCCTTCTGTTTCGTAACCTTCTTTAATTGCAGCTTCAAGTTCTTCTGGGCTTGTTACTCGGATACCTTTCGCACCAAATGACTCTGCATATTTAACATAATCTACTGGACCAAAGGCTACACCAGCTGCACGTTTATATTTCATTTCTTCTTGGAATTCAACCATGTTGTATTTACCATCATTCCAAATTAATTGAATGATATTTAATTTTTTACGTACAGCAGTTTCTAAATCTTGACCTGAGAATAAGAAACCGCCATCACCAGCTACTGATACAACTTGTGTGTTTGGACGTACTAATGCAGCTGCTATAGCCCATGGTAACGCAACACCTAAAGTTTGCATACCGTTACTGAATAATAAGTGTCTTGGATTGTAACTTCTAAATTTACGAGCCATCCAAATATAATGACTACCTACATCTACTGTAACAGTTGTATCATCAGTTAATGTTTTTTGCATTGTATTAATAATTTCTACTGGATGTAAAATACCATCTTCATGTTCATATTTAATACCAGTAGCTTCGATAATATTTGCTCTTAATTCTTCTAAATCATCTAAATGTTTTTGATCAATAATGGGTTCAGATACTTTTTCTGACATCATTTGAATTGTACCTGCAATATTACCTACTAATTCTTTTTTAGGACGTAAGTAATTTGTAATTTCAGCATGCACTTCGTCGATTGAGATAATTTCAGTATCTAATTCTTTATTCCAGTTACTAGCTTCGTATTCAATTGGATCATAACCGATTGCAACTACTAAGTCAGCTTTTCTTAGTAATTCGTCACCCACTTGGTTACGGAATAAACCAACACGACCAAAGAAATGGTCTTCTAATTCACGACTAATCACACCAGCACCTTGGAAAGTTTCTACAACAGGTAAGCTTGTTTTTTCAACAAATTTACGAATTGCTTCTGTTTCTTTTTCACTAGAACTTCTCATACCTGCAAGTAATACAGGGAATTTAGCATCTTTAATTGCTTGAAGCACTTCATTTACTTCTTCATCTGCTGGTACCCCTAAATGAGGTTTTTCTGGTAAGTCGATTGCTTTACTTTGCACTTGAGATGAAATAACGTCTTGAGGAATACTAATGAAACTTGCACCATTTTTACCAGAAGTTGCAGTGCGGATTGCATTTGTCATAACTTCAGATAATGATTCAGGATCTTGAACCTCTGCACTATATTTAGTTGATGATTTTAGTAACGCAGCATTATCTACAGCTTGGTGAGTAAGACGTAATAAATCATTTCGTTTAACTTGACCACCGATTGCTAATACAGGGTCACCTTCTGAAGTAGCTGTTAATAATCCAGTTGTTAAGTTACTTACCCCTGGACCACTTGTTACTAATGCAACACCAGGTTTACCTGTTAAACGTCCAATGCCTTGTGCCATCATCGCAGCATTTTGCTCATGACGTGTAACGATAAGTTCTGGACCATCATCTTCTAATGCATCGAATAAATAGTCGATTTTTGCACCTGGAATACCAAATACGTAATCCACATTATTATTTTTTAAAGTATCAATGACCATATCTGCAGCAGAATAGTTTTTTTTAGTCATTTTATATTCATATCCTTTCAAGTTTACATTTGTAATTTAAAGTTTTTATTTCAAAATTACTTTTCTATTTTTTTATACCCAATTAAAAAGAAGCCACACACATGTCTATTTTTTTAGGGAAAAAGAGGGAAAGACTTAGTCACATGTTAATTGCGGCTTCTTTATATTTAAATAACTTCAATTTTTAAAGTTGAAGTGTAATCTCAGTTAATTAGACATATTCAAATATGAGATGGGAGTTTTCTATTATATATGTCAATTTTAAGGGAATGATAGTAAGACATACTTATTAGAACATTTGAATACGTTGTAACTTTATTACATTTCTTATTATAGTACGCATCGAAACATTAATAAAATACATATTTTCGATGGTAACCATTCCATATTGGAATAGGTCAATATACTTTAACCATTGTAAAATGATATAATTAAAAAGGTCTAATGACTTGACTTGTCTTCTATAATGATAGTACCAATATTGATATAATTACTACTTTTTATATTTTTAGAGTAAATATACTCTTTTTTGTTGTTTTTATTTTAGGTTTATCTGATATAATCGAATTTATCATTTAAATTGTCTAGTTATGTATTCTTATTTGATTAAAAGTAAGAAAACTTTAAATTTTCAGAAATTTTAGACAACATACCATTCTTTTATGCTATGATAATAAATGTTATATAGCTAACAAGCTAATTAATTAAATTTTAAAATTATTAGTGGAGGTTCATAATTATGGACAGTTTTTTCAAAAATTTTACTAGAAAAGAAGATCCCACTATCTATCAAAATAAAGATGGACATTTAAAACGTACTTTACGTGTTAAAGATTTTCTTGCATTAGGTGTAGGTACTATTGTATCAACATCCATTTTCACTTTACCTGGTGTAGTTGCAGCAGAGCATGCTGGTCCAGCCGTAGCTTTATCTTTCTTATTAGCTGCAATTGTTGCTGGTTTAGTTGCATTTTCATATGCGGAAATGGCTGCAGCCATGCCTTTTGCTGGTTCTGCATATTCTTGGATTAACGTTTTATTTGGTGAATTCTTTGGATGGGTAGCTGGTTGGGCATTACTTGCCGAATACTTTATTGCTGTTGCCTTTGTAGCTTCTGGTTTTTCAGCCAATTTAAGAGGACTTGTGTCTCCTTTAGGTATTGCGTTACCTAAGTCTTTATCTAACCCTTTTGGTGCAAATGGAGGAATTATAGACTTAGTTGCAGCAATTGTTATTATTTTAACTGCATTATTATTATCTCGTGGTATGAGTGAAGCTGCTCGTATCGAAAATATTCTTGTTATTTTAAAAGTTCTAGCGATTGTTTTATTCATTATTGTTGGATTAACAGCAATTCAAGCAAGTAACTATGTTCCATTTATTCCTGAGCATAAAGTCACTGCAACTGGTGACTTTGGTGGGTGGCAAGGTATTTATGCAGGTGTATCAATGATTTTCTTGGCATACATAGGGTTTGATTCAATTGCTGCCAACTCAGCTGAAGCTATTAATCCGCAAAAAACGATGCCTCGTGGTATTTTAGGATCATTAATCGTTGCGATTATTTTATTCGTAGCTGTAGCTTTAGTATTAGTTGGTATGTTCCATTATTCCAAATATGCTGGGAATGCTGAACCTGTAGGTTGGGCACTTCGTCAAAGTGGACATGGTATAGTGGCAGCAGTAGTTCAAGCTATTTCAGTCATCGGTATGTTTACAGCATTAATCGGTATGATGTTAGCGGGTTCACGTTTACTTTATTCATTTGGCCGTGACGGATTATTACCTTCTTGGTTAGCCAAATTAAATGATAAACATTTACCTAATAGAGCGCTTGTTATTCTCACTATCATCGGTGTTTTAATCGGTTCAATGTTCCCATTCGCTTTCTTAGCTCAATTAATTTCAGCAGGTACATTAATCGCATTTATGTTCGTATCTATTGCAATGTATAGTTTAAGAAAACGTGAAGGCAAAGATTTACCAGTTCCATCATTTAAAGTACCGTTCTTCCCTGTATTACCTGTCATTACCTTTTTATTAGTCTTGCTTGTATTCTGGGGATTAAGTTTTGAAGCTAAACTTTATACATTAATCTGGTTCTTAGTTGGTATTGTGATTTATGTATTCTATGGTATTAAACATTCTAAAAAGAATGATGAAGATGATTATGTCGTACCAAAAGATTAAGATAATGCACTAACTTATATTTCTCATATCCCCTTAAGAAACATTCAATTGTTTTTTAAGGGGAATGTACTGAAAAAGAGCAAGAAAAGACATTCACTTAACGTCTTTTCTTGCTCTTTTAATATATTTTACCAACCTTGTCCTTCTATACTATATTGATTTAAATCACCATCTTGTAGTGCTTGAAGCGCTTCTTCAATAACATCTAACGCTTTATCTAACTGTTCATAAGTAATAACGAGTGGCGGTTGAAAACGTAAGACGTTCCCAGCAACTGCAATAATCACTACACCATGTTCAAAACAGTAATTACAAATTTTCAATGCTTCTTCAGCAGCTCTTTCTTTTGACCGTTTGTCTTTAACAATATCAATCCCAATAGATAACCCAATACCGCGCACATCTCCGACATAATCGTATTGATCTACCCATTGATTCATACGTTGACGCACGTAGTTTCCTTTTTCAGAACTAACTGTTAGTAAGTCGTCGTTTTCTATCATTTCAATCGTAGCAAGAGCCGCTTCACAACTTACTGGATTTGCTCCTGTTGTAAATAGATGTGCTGGTGCTTCAAGACTTTCAATGATTTCTTTTCGACCCACAATCGCTGACATTGGTAATCCACCTGCTAATGATTTACCAAATGTAAGGAGATCTGGCGTAAAGTTAAAGTGGTCCACAGAGCTCCAAGAACCTGTACGACCTAATCCTTGTTGGATATCATCAACAGCAATTAAAATACCGTATTCTCGACATAACGTTTCAAGTGCTTCAAAATAGCCTTCTACTGGTTCTAATAGTCCACCATCTCCTTGAATCGTTTCTAACACGATACATGCTACTTCCTCAGCTGGAACATATTTAGCAAACATCTCTTTCAATGGCGCTAAATATTCTTCAACAGTATTTGACCTAGGTTGTTCAAACATTCCTCTGTATTTATCTGGAAATGGAATATGATAAAATCCATTTAATAATGGACCGTAATGTTTACGCATATTTAAACTGATAGCCGACATTGATAACGCTCCAAATGTAGAACCATGATACGCATTTGTAAAGCTGATAATATATGGGCGTCCTGTATAAGCACGTGCAAATTTGATAATACCATCATTAGCATCCGAACCGCTCAAACCAAATGTGACACGTTTTTCATAATCGCCTGGCGCAATATCGCATAACTTTTTAGACAGTTTCACTAAAGGCTCGTGATACATATATGCGGGGGTATAATGAATAAATTTATCTACTTGTTTTTTAATCGCCTCTGTTACCTGTTTTGGTGCATGTCCCACATTTTGTGAGCTTGCACTAGCTAACAAATCAATGTATTCTTTTCCATCTATATCTACTAAAGTTGCCCCATATCCATGATCAATGACTAGTGGATAATATTTTATACGTCCTGAAGTAGCAAAATACTTACTATCTTCTTTTATCATGTCCTCTGCTTTACTCAAGGTGACTCATCCTCTCCCAAAGTATGAATAACTTATATCTAACTTTCTTTATTGACTTCAATTCTTGTGATAATAATCAATATCTTACTAATAATTGTCAGATTTGTAAATATTTTCAGAAAAATTAAAATATATTTTTCTATCTTTTAAACAATGATAAATATAAATCACAAGAGGGTGGGACATAATTCCTAACAAATTAG